>JACVCQ010000025.1 GCA_016741945.1 Chitinophagaceae bacterium | reverse complement strand
ATATACGTGAACGTAATTGGCAAAACGTTTAGCGTTGTTTCCATCCGATTCTCCTAAAACTTCTTTTGTATAATTAGATGCTTTCTCGAGCAGCTCATTACGATATTCTTCATCAAAAACAATATTTCGAATTGCCTCAAGAGGACTATTACCAAGAGGAACAAAACAAACAGCCCCAGAAGAGTAATAATTCCAATTTCTGTCAAAAACCGGAACCATTTCTTCTGTCACCAACGATAAAACAGGTATTCCCACCAACATCGCCTGTTGGGCCGCTTCACTGTTATACATACATACGATGTCACCTGCGAGAAATACATCTCTGATATTATCATTGTGAAAAATGGATGCAGTAACGTCCCATTCCTTCATTTGTTTTTCCAGAACAGACAGGTCTTCATTTGGATGAGCCTTAATCACGAGTTCCATACCAAGCTCTTTAACGGCAATTGCTACTGTTTGGAAAAGTGTTTTTTTCTTTGCTTCTGTGAAATCAGCAATTATGTAACAAGATATTAGAACGGCTACTTTTTTGTCAAACGGAATGGATTTCTGCTCTTTCATTTTCTTCTTGATTTGTTCTTTGTTACAATTAACAATTGTATCAGCGAACATATCACCTGAAACGATAAAATTTTGTTGCTCAGTATTAGCGCAGTTTGTAAAATATTTTAATTGTCTTTTGCCACCTAAAATCCAAGCTGTCGGTTTATAAGAATCTAATAACATCCTATATATAATTGGTGAAACAGTTGCATTATAAAAATGGAAAAAAGTTGGTATCCCTTTCTTAGCACATTGATCCATCCATATTGCAGTTGCAATACTATTATCCATTCCGATAAAACCACATATATTATAGTTTTTGATACAACGTTCAACTAAATGTATGTTTAAAGCCGCTTGCATAACACGATGAACAAGTACAACACGTAGATCATTTATAGCGATTTTAGCTAATGGCACCCCCCGATATCGGAATTTGTCCAATTCGGGGCTGTTTTCTATTTTTTTAAAGAAACGATTCACATCCCTACCTGCCATTTTTAAAATCTCCTTAGCTTCCTTAAGGTCGATAAGATCATTGTCGAGTAATAAGCATTCCAGCAGCTCTGGATACTTTTTTATTCCACGAAGAGTTTCTCTTTTAGGTAATGCAGAATATAGAATTACTGAATATCCAAGACCTTTTAATTCTCGGAATAATTCTGCAATTCTAGCAAAACGTCGCTCTTCCAGAATGCTGATAACGATACTCCTTGGTTTATTTTTTACTACTAACTGAGCCCTCTTTTTTTCAGTAAAAGATGTCAATAAACGTCTCGGATCAATTTCCTTCTTTTTTCTAAGATAGATAAGAACCCTACCCATCATTTCGAGTATGCGGTCTGAAAACTGAGGTGAAACCGATGCTGAAAATGACATTTCATTAAATGTATTCTGAATAGCAGCTATGATTTTATACTCCGGATCATTTTTAGAACCAATATAAAAAATACCGGCATTTTCCGAACGGTACTTGTATATATGTTCCACCATTTGGGTCCAGCCACCAATAAAAAAGGCAAATAAGTAGGTTCTCAATAAATTAAAATTGGTATATCGCCCGTAATTTTCAAACTCAGTAAGAAAGTCGTCAATAAGAATAGAAAGTTCTTTATCATCCATTACCGAAAAATAAGTATTGTAGAGATTGTCATAACTCTCACTATAATGCTTATTTGGAATTAGGGAAGTTACATAGGCGTTTGAAAGGACATGCTGTACACCATTTTCATCTTCGATCTTCTTAATTCTCAGGGCAATTCTTTTAAACAAGAATGCAAGTATTTTATTTCCAATAAAGGTTTTTCTGACGACACTAAAATTCTCGTATTTTTTTGTTATGATCATTCTTCTTTTTATCCCCAGATTATTTAAGATTTCATTCTCTGGTAATAATCCAGACTTGTTATTTCAATTTTTTCTACTAACCCTTTTGAAACCCACCCATTGATATAATCAAGCATTGTTTGAAAAGAAACCTGAAACCTCTCTGCCATTTCAAAAACGGAATAATTGCCATCAAAATACCTAACTATCTGATCCTGTATTTCGCCCAACCTCAATTGCATTGGAGATAAATTTTTTCTCATTCCAGGCTCTTCACGCTGCACATAAAGGTTGTATTTTGGATTGGATAACGCAACCAGTCCCTTAAATTTTCTTTTTACAATAAAGTCATTCTCTAACACTTTTATGGAGTTTATAAAAAGATCTACACATTCATTTAGTTTTTCGTCTGAATTCAAATTCAGATCATCATTATTGGTATGATACTCATCATAGTAAAAAGGACTGTCATAACAACGTGAAAGTGAAATAAAAGGTATTTCCAGCCCAGGCCCTTCCCATACGGTTTCATCATTACCTAAAATTGTCCTGAATGGTCCTTCGCGAAAGGGTTTGTCAAGCTCTTTTAAAAGCAATCTATATACCCTATCTATGATATGGTCCCCATTAAAGCTTTGCTGTAATGCAAAAAAATTATTAATGCTAACCATTTCAGTAAAAACTCCGGCTTTAAAATTACTTAGTTCCTTTTCTGTAAGTGATGCTGTATAATGAACAGTACCTAAATGTTCGGGTCCGAAAACACCTTTGTATGAATATTTAGTTTTTTGTGTTTTTAACCAATTGAACATTAAAAGTATGGCATAAACACCCGCAAAACCATCATTGAATTGGCATGGATGACATGTATGTGCGTTGAATACGACCGTTTCTTCTAATTTTCCTGAATGGTGGGCAGTACCCACAAGCATTTCACCATCTAAATATTCTGTTTCCAAGTTTATCAGGTAGTTACCCTCTTCCGGCCAATTTTTGAATTCTGAGTAGGGAACACAGAATCCCCATATCCTTTCCCATGGCCGGTAATTATTCATGCAATGAAAAGTATATACGTTTGCCAGATTTTCACGATAAAAGATATGAGAGTCCAATTCTTTTTTAGAAATACTGCCCGTGAATGAAGGAGAATAGCCTGCTACGGCCATAGGATGAACCGTGCCATCGAAGAGAATCTTCCCATTATGTTCTATTGTCGCTTTCTTAATAACCCAATCATGTGGTACGATCCAGCCGTTATGCTCGTTACCTGATTTATACCTATGTAACTGCAGAGGAAATATGTCCGAGAGAAGCTTAAACATTTCATTGTTCTCAGATTGAGATACACCAATATTTAGCTTCAGTATTTTTTCAAATATCTCTTTGTGTAACATAATTATAACCCTGTTTTCTCTTTAATAATTGTATACAATATTTTGTAGTTCAGCATATCCATAATTTCATCCTCAGTAAATTCTATTTCAAATTCTTCCTCGAGTGCAACTATCAGATTCATATGCCGCAATGAATCCCAATTTGGGATTGAATCAGGCGAATCATTTTCTGTAATAGTTGCGGGATCGATACCAAAAACGGATCCGATTACTTTCTTAATTCTATTTTCCATACTCTATTTGGATATATTTTATATTATTAAATAAATATTCTTGGGGGATCAGGTAATAGCTATTACCTGATGGAGTTGTTTTATCAAGACTTAACCCAAGCTTATCGTAAAACTGACTTACCTGTTCGTTTTTCATTGTTCGCAGATAGTTCGCTCTCAGAAAAGTAATATTCCCCTTCTTATTTATCAGTTTGATAATTTCATCAAAAAAAGCTTTCTCAACATTTCTCCCGATTACTCGACAACTCATTAAAAAAGTATCAATTACAGCTTCATTTCCGGCATACGTTATGATGCACATACCAGTTATTCCGTAGTCTCCAAACTTATCCTTTAGTTCAAATGCTATAACAGAATCTCCGTTTTGCATATGCTTATTGATTTCTGTTTCGGTGTACCGCTTTGTAGTGAGGTTAAACTGATTAGTCTTTTGAGTCATTTGCGCCAATCTCGAAATATAAGTTGCATCGTTGTTATATAAAATCAGTTTTAGTTCAAGTGAATCAAGGTATTCATCGATGGATATAAATGTAGATTGTTCTATTGTTCGCTGTTTTTCGGCCTTATACATTTCTACTCGTTTAGCATCTTCTGCAGATACTGACCAGTTATAAAATAAGGATTTGATATTTCTAACCAAAGAGGGGTACAGATATGTTTTTTGGGGTACCTGATACACTGATAGTTCCGGAACATTTTCTTTTACATATCCAACTTCAAAATCTGAATCGTCAAGGAAAACACAACTATCAGTACCAATATTTAGCTCTTTAACCATCCACCGAATATTATCAGGTTTGTCGAGCCAGTTCACAGCCTTGATTACAATATTTTCATTTTTTAGTAAAATATCCGGATGATTGTTAATTACTTCATCTACATCTTCTGCATTATTTTTGCTTGCCAACCCTACAATTACACCCTTGCGTGCTAATTCAACAATATTTGCTTGAATTTCCTCAAAAACTGCGCCTCCCTTTACGCTCGACGACATTAATATCCCACCCATACCGTCTTCACCAATAATTCCCTTCCATAGAGTATTATCGCAATCAACGAAAAGTGCTTTTTTACTTTTACCTGCGAGCGATAAAAAAACTGGTAACACAAACTCTGTATACTCTTTAAAAAAATCTATTGTATAAAGAGACTTTGAGGAGTACCAGTAACGCCAGTCAATTGCATTAGATAATGATACCCTCGAATACAATTTATCAATATTTACTGATATTACATTTGTAGGTGCATTAGTTTCAATGAAATAATTCAATTCATCACAAATAATCTCAAGCTTGTTTTTTTGTAGACTTTCTGAAGAAAAAGGCAAAGCAGAAAAAGTATTAAAAAGTACAACTGGTACATTTTTCAATTGGTTGAATACCGCTAAAATCTCTGACTGAATTTTTTTTTGCACTTCTATAATTTGTTCTTCAGACATAATAGAAGCTTTGTATGAAAAGCCTTCAATAAAATTAGCTGCCTCCCAAAAAATAATCACGGCCTGCTGGCCTGTTAAAAGGTAAGTACTATCCTGTACGATATTATCATAGTCACCAAAAGAAACCTCCGCATTGATTTTATGCTTACGCAAAGAATGTTCAAGGATTTCTTTTTGCTGAGATACTATAATATTTGAAAGTACAATAATTGGATATTTTTCAGTTCCTATTAACTGGTCTTTTAGTAACTGATTGTTTGATAGTATTTCCGCGTAAGTCATTTTGAAAATTTATTTAATCTGATCAAATCATGATTTGACCGCCATTTACCCTTAATGTTTCACCAGTAACGTAAGCTGCTTCTTCAGATGTAAAAAAGGCAATTGAATTGGCTATATCTAATGGAGTAGCAAGACGTTTTACAGGGCTTTTTGCGGCGGCGATCAACTTTGCTTTTTCAGGCAAATCTGAAATTAGGCTGGTTTCGGTCATTCCCGGCGAAACCATATTTACTGTAATTCCGACTGAGGCAATTTCTGATGCTATGGCTTTACATAATCCCGAAAGAGCAGTTTTTGCAGTAATATATCCTATCCATCCTTTGGGTGGTGTCATTTCGATTGCTTAAGTGCTTATCGCAATAATCCTGCCGTATTGACATTTCGTCATTCTAGGTATAGCTGCACTAAAAAGATTAAACATCCCTTTAACACTGATATTGATATGATCTTCAATGCTAGACCAATTTGTATTACTTAAACTCACAACGGGAATAGGTATAATACTGCAATTCACAACAACTTCAATATTTCCCAGTTTTCTTTCAACATGAGCGAACATCTGCTCTACTTCTTCTGCATTTGTTATATCTGCTTTACAAACTGTTGATTTTACTTTAAATGATTGTAACTCACTTTGAAGTAAAGTTGCTTTTGTTTCATTGCTATGATAGTGAATACCAATATGAAATCCTCTGTCAGCTAAGACCTTACAAGTTGCATAACCTATACCACCGGTAGCTCCAACAATAAGAGCTACTCTTGTTCTTTGAGAGGTATTTCCAGTATCAATAACCTGCTGTTTATTTTGTTCAATAACTTTTACTTTAGCCATACCGGCTAACACAATCTGTCCGTGCTGATTATAAATATCAGTCTGTAATTCTATTGACTGTGTTTTTTCGATTTTGTCCCTCACTTCAGCAGTTACCCGAATTTTGTCGCCAATACGAACAGGTAAAAGGAATTCCATTGTTTGACTGTACCACAAGGCACCATCACCAGGCAGTTTTGTTCCGATAATGGTAGATATAAATGAGGCACTTAACATTCCATGAACCACACGTTTACCGAAAGAGGTGTTTTCTGCATAAGCATCTTCCATGTGAAGTTTATTATCATCGCCGGTAAGGTTAGCAAATGCATCTACATCCTTTGCTGTTACAACATGAAATAACTCTGCCCTCTCACCAATTTGTATATCGTCGAATTTACGCATAGCCTTCAATTTAAAATATAGTACATATCTGAATTTCAGGAAGGTTGTGGTCCAGTAAAACCATCTGCTGGAATTTGTCCAAACTTGAAGTTTGGTGGATTTTTTAAAAAAATATACATGTTTTCGGACAGGCATTGCATACCCTTATTAAACACCTCCTCTGCATTGCATACCTGAAGAATACTTCTACCAAGTTTTGTTTCATTAATCAGTTTATTCTGTCTTAATATAGATTCAAAATTCGTTATATCCCATGCAATTGAAAAATCAAGATACCGAACAGCCATCGCAAATTGTCTTTCAATTTTCACGTTGTTCTTATAAACAGGAGTAGGATAAATCTTTGTATATAGATAAGGTACATTAAAAACCGACTCAATGTAATGTATAAATGAAAGGTATTTTCTAATGTAAACTCCCAAAAAAAGAAATTTCACATTATTCCTATGCATTCTTCCCCAAGAAGAGTCATATCCAAAACCCGAATAGTGATTACCACCGCAAATAAGTTCGGCATTTTTTCCAACACCTGCGGTAGAGACTATGGGATGTATTGATCTTATAGCTCCCGCTCTTGTTCTAACATACTCGCTGAAAACACCCGCACGTGAGGGTGATTCTTCAACGATAAAAGGGGTTCCGAATCTGCCATAATCTTCAAAAGGTGTGTGAACCAATAAAGTACCATTTGGACCAATTACTTCCCACAAAGCATGATAATAAAAATCCAGCATTTCTTGATCACTCGGCCCAGCTTCAATCGGGCCTACCATAGCAAGTGAGCTTTGCAGATGCACAGTATCTCCAGCCTCTATACCTAAATCCTGAATGCGACTTATGAGTTCCTTGTATGTTAGTCTGCTAACCATAATATGCTTTTAGACTCAGATGTTTAACTAAAATTCTGCATCCACAATTCAAGGTTAACTAATTGCCATAAAAACATCATATGATTTTCTTTAGCAACACCCGTTCTCACAATTTCTTCGTGTTCACTGATTATTTTGTCAACCTCTATTATATTATAAATACCTCTATTTCGGAATTGCTGAGAATGTACCATATCTGCAAGCTCTTCCAGCCCTTTACCAGAAAACCACATATGTGCAGGTGCGTTCCAACCGGTTTTCTTAACACGGCTTCTGGTTTCCTCAGGCAGTACTCCTTTCATGGCCTCTCTTAATAAAATTTTTGTTACCCCATTTCTGATCTTGAGTTTCCCCGGCACTTTAAACATAAACTCTAATAATCGGTAATCGAAGAATGGAACATAATTATCCAACCCGAAAGCAAGTGTTTGTCGGTCCTCGGCCCTAAGGCAACAAGGGGCTGTTTCAAAAAAGATATCTTGATACGTCCGGTTTTTCAAATAAGAATTAAACGGGTGTACCATTTCAGGCGTAAAAGCAGCGAAGTTGAAGTAATCTGCATTTACGGTTCCTGCATATTTGCTCATTCTTTTCAGATCGGGTAAACAAATGCCCTCTTGTGTAAGATCTGCCATCCTTTTTACACTTTCCTCTGCCACCATAAGATTTTTTTTGAATACCGGATGATCATGATATTCAGCCCATTTCTCAACTTCGTGTAAGAACGCTTCTTTTTTTCCGGATTTGATAAGATCTGCAAAACGGAAGAAAAAATATTCATATTCGCCTGCATTCAATTCATCCCCACCCAATCCCCCAAATAGGCTGCCAAATCCCTGCTTTTTTACTTCATCGCATAATAAAAAATGAGACAGCCATGTAGCCGTAGCAACAGGTTCATCATTTACAGCAATCATTTTTTTAACATTCGCAAAAACATCGGGTTTGTTATCAAGGACCACTTTATGCCATTCTTCTACACAAGAATTCAGCATTGAGGCGATTTCATCGGATTCATCATAGGTTTTATCAACATATACAGATGAAAATGCATGTTGCTTATTTCCGGTTTGTTTAACGGCCGAAGCCAATACAGATGATGAATCCATCCCTCCAGACAGAGTAAATGCAGGTTTATGAGCCGTGGCGAATCTGATATTTACTGCGTCGGAAAGTAGTGCACGGTACTCTTCTGCCAGTTCATTTTCTGTTTTTTGAAAATCTTCTGTTTGCTCTAACTTCCAGAAAGGCCAAATTCTGATTTCATTATCCTTCAAACGGAGAATATGGGCTGCAGGAAGTTGTTGTATCTTTTTATAAGGAGAACTAGTGGGAATATTATCAATGTAACGGTAATGACCGCCGGCAAATCTTCCAACAAATGCAGGATCAGGTTCTGATGTTACCCATCTTGTATCAAGGATTGATCTTAATCGCGAAGCAAAAACAAAAGAATCATTTGTTTTTGCGTAATAAAGCGGTTTTACCCCTACTCTATCTCTGGCGATCCAAAGCGTTTTTTCAGTATTATCGTATAAGGCGATAACAAAATCGCCATTCAATTCACATATTGTTTTTTCGAAACCAAACTTTCTGAATTGGCGGACAATATATTCGACTAAATTTTCTGAGTTTGTTGGTTTATAATTATAAACAAACCCATCTACAACTACACTTATATCTTCGGATTTATTACAAACCGAGGTATCCTGAGAAATAATCCCAAGATAACTATTGCTGCTTGTAATCGTTTTACTACCCCAGCTATCATCTGTTTTTACAGATTTCAATATTTTATCCAGCAATTCGTTATTTGACTGTAAACCAATTAATCCAGCAATTCTCGACATATTATTTCTTCTTTAATTCAAAAATAAACCAGGCTTTTTCTGCATTCGGATATTTAATATCTATCCAGTCAGTATTACAAAGAGGTTCTCCAAGATCATACACAGTATTTACCCAGTGCCTTTTTAATTCGGCAAGGTTTTCCGGAGCATGTTCTTTTAAAGTTTCGAACATATTCATAAAAACAGGAAACATAGGCCTAAATCCTATATCATATGTCTTAGCCACGATCTCAGGTATAAAACCTTCATGATTTTCGATGTAAAGACCGTTCGCTCCAAACAGTTGTTGCCAAGCTTCAAAATTTCTACCTGATGCAAGAGAATTTTCGTACCTGCCACGATCGAGATTTCTTAGCCATCCCTCATTTTCATCATTTGCATATTTATAAAACATGTATTCTGTTTGCATAGCTCCGGGACCTATAGTGATTATTCTACCATCGTTTTTCAATACACGAGATAATTCTGCAATCACAGCATCAAGATTTCGCATCCAGTAAATATTGGGAGCCCAGATAGTTGAAAAGCTATTATCTGCGGCATCAAATTTTGGATTTTCAACATCAATTTTTTGCAAATTACGATAAAGACCTAATCGCTTACATTTACTGATATGAGAATCTTTCCAATCGATACCTAAGTCAAAAATATGTGATGGTTGTTTTACAATCTGTATGGATTCGCCTTCATTGAAAGTATCAAAATAATCATTTTTCAATGTAGCTCGTTTATGAGACTGGGGATCCCATTGCACTTCATTATATACATCGAATGCTTCATCAAATTGGCCATCTAATAATATGAAGCTGTTCACGCCATCCATGCATCCAAAATCAAGTGATGGCGACTCAAAATTGCCAAGATATTTTTTTGCAAGTGTGAGCATATGTCCATACCACATGGCACTTTCCGGGCGAAGCCATAGAACAGAAAGCAGTGAACGAAACATTGGCCTTGCGTCCATTATCCAGCTTTTTCAAGTTCAAAGAAATACCATGTATATGGCATTTTCATTTTTACCATCCAATCGTTTTCACAAAGTGGAAGCATAAAATCAGATACGGTATCGATCCAATGTTTTTTTAATTCAATGAATTTTTCTGGCGAGGCCATTTTGACTTTCTCATACATATTCATGAAAACCGGAAACATTGGCCTGAAACCAATTTGATAAACGGTAGAGATCAGAGAAGGGCAGAATTCAACTACTGATTTAATTTTCAACCCACATGCACCGAATAGTTCATTTGCCTCTTCCAGTGAGATAGCGTTTTGTAAAAGGTTGGCGCCAATACCTCTATCTAATTTTTTAATCCAATTTTCATCTGCCCCTTTAAGTTGATGCGACAAAGGTTCAGGGGCGTCTTTTTTGGGGAAAATAGAAAGAATTTTTCCGCCCTGAACCGTAACAGAAACAATATCTGAAATCACCTTCCTTAGTAATGATTTGGGTTCTATCCAGAATAAATTGCTTGCAAGAACTGAATTGAAATAGTCTTCCGGATAGGGTATTTTTTCTTCAAATCCCTGTGATAATAGTGATGCGTGAATATTGAATCTGGAAGCTTTACTTATGTGCGATTCTTTCCAAGAAACTCCATGAGAAAAATTACGTGCGGCAGGTTTTGCAACGGGATTAATGAGTAGCTCTTTTTGTACATCAAAAAAATCAATATTAATACCGGCAGAAATTTCAGTCGATTTTTTTTGCCATTCTACTTCAACATAGTCATCGTAGCTGAAATTGAACTCTCCTCCAAGAAGTACAAAAGAAAGACTTCCATCTGTGCACCCCCAGTCAAGCGTTCTTTGCCCTTCTTTTATTTCGATAAAGTAATTGAATACAGACAGCATGTATGCATCCATAAGTGCTCTTTCCGGACGAAGCCATGTTGCAGTTAGAAGATTTTGAAAAAAAGCTTTCGTCTGAGAGCTCTCTACTATTTCGGAGAAAGGAATTGTTTTGTAACTCATTATGCTTTTGTGCCAATCATGTAAAATGCCGAAGCCATAAAATGCCCTCTCCAATCTGCAGGATTTTCCATTTCTATGCTTTGTGGTATAAAGTCATCACCCAATAAAGATGCGAACATAGGGGGCACACAATGATAATGATAGAAAAGTGTTTTAATATTTTTCAATCCGGCATCTTCAAATTGTTGTTTCAATACAAAAGGATTATGTGTTCTTGACAACACTTCGTCGTAGCCTGGTTCTCCAGCTTTACCTTTACGGATAGCCGGAATATCCATTCTGAATCTTTCTTTCATTTGCTCAACAACCTGATCCATTTTTTTGGCGTTACCTTTTAAACGATCCTTAATTATCTCAGGTTTTATCAATTCTTTTAAAAAAAGATCATATGAGTATCGATTTAATGTAAACATCCCAAAGAGTTGGTTCCGAGCTTCCAAAGCAACAATTCCTCCGGAGCGAACTGCATCACGAAGATTTTCTACTACCGTTTTATCATGCTCTTCCGGTATATGGGGTAATACTCCTCCACAAACCACTGCATCAAATTCCGGTGTATTACCATCAGGTTTTTTAAAAGATGATTTATCAATTATACTACCCTGCCAGATCTGGCTGGGGTCGATATTATTTTCTGAAAAAACCCGCTTGCCTTCATTTACCATTTCAGGAGTAAGATCAAACCCATATAAGTTCCAATTCTCCTTAATAACATCTCTCAAAAAGGATGCGGGTCCACATCCTGCGTCTAAAATGGTTTTAACTGCGTTTTCTTTTAAAATAGAACGCAACAGTTCAGTATGCACAGGAGGGTAAGGACTATTAGATCCATAATACTCATCATAATATGTTTTTCCCCATGTTGAATAACAATGTGCGATCGCTTTTTCGTAACTCGTCATGCTTTTTTGTTTAACCTGTGAAAATTATTTTTTCTTAAGAAATGCCCTTAGTGTATACTTTGTACTGGGTTCTTTAAGTCTTTCTATCAAAACCGGATAAAATCCCGCCTTCTCTGCAGTGATTGCTAACGAGATAAAACTGAAAATGTAGAGATGATCAATAGTAAACTCTTCTCTTTCTTTTCCATCAAGCACTGCAATGTCGCCATCGGGAACTTCAACATAGACTAAGCCGTTATCGGCAAGATTATCTTTACTTTTAGAAAGCATAGCTATCGGATCTTTTACATGCTCAAGTACTTTGTTAAAAGTTACCAGATCGTATTTTCGAGTGCTTTCTACCTCAAAGAAATCGCCGCAAATAGTTTCTACCTGAACAGTATCCTTAATATGTTCTGCAGCTCGTTGGTCAGGATCAAGTGCTGTTACCTTCCACCCATTTTTTTTCATAAGGTAAGGAAAAACACCAAGTCCTGAACCGATATCGAGTATTGTTTTATTAGTGTACCCTCCCCAATATCTCATAGCAAAATCATTTATTCTCGCCACCCTTCCGGTGTTATCTGATCTTTCGGGTGGCAGATTAATAATTTTATTAAAAGTTCCCTGCACTCCTGCTTTGTCTTTATAGGTAGCACTTACATAATCGCCAGAATAAATAGCGGAAAGATCCATTTCCTGGAAGGCAATAAAATGCAGGCATTTTTTACATTGCAAGGTTTCTCTGTAATAGGCAACATCCTTTAAGGCCGGGTATCTGGTTTCAATAACAGGAGGTTCTGTATATTGAAAGATAGTATCAAAGTATTGGTTCCCACATATCGGACAATTCATACTACTTATCGTTTATTTTTTTATCCAATTCTTGTAAATGCTCCAGATTATCGAGCCATGCAACGATTACCAATGGTTCTTCATCAACATATTTTTGAAAGGAAGCCTCTTTACCCTCTTCAAGCAACATGATAAAGTAGCGGTCATATCTGTTCTTAGTTAACACAGCTTTTAACTTAAATGAAGATAGTCTTCCATTCAGAGAAGGTGTTGCGTAGAATCCCCACTCTTTTCGGGTAACATCATATTCGCCTCCATCTTCTGTAAATAGTGTTACCTGTTCATCGGCCTTCAGGTATA
>JACVCQ010000024.1 GCA_016741945.1 Chitinophagaceae bacterium | reverse complement strand
GGCGATATACTCATCATTTGGGATAAGCTTTTGGGGACATTTGCAGAAGAAAAAGTGGAACCCAAATATGGACTTACCAAGCCTTTGAATAGCTATAGTTTTTTATGGCAACATTTTCACTTTCAGCTTGAATTGTTACTGGCACTAAGAGCAGCAAAAGGTATAAAAGCCAAATTAAAAGTGCTGTTCGGGAAGCCGGATGATATTGATCCCACGCATCGCGAATACCTTGAAATAAAATTATTAAATCGGAATAAACAAAGTATACAATTCTCCTTACAGCGTTTGATTCTCCTGAATACAATACTAACACTGGTTGTTTTATTTTTTACGTTGCTACTAACCGAATATTTTACATCTCCACAACAAATTTTATTGTGTCTTTTCATACTCATCAGCATCATCAATTCCGGTGCTATGATTGAGCAAAAGAAATGGGTGTTTTATCTCGATTACTTTCGATTGTTATTGATTGGCTTTATTTTTTACGCCTTTATACCCAATCATTCTATTCTAATCTTATTAACCGTTTTAGGTTTAGTCCCTTTGGTTTTTTATAAAAGCACACAAAAAAGATATTATGCCTATTTATACAACGCATAATACTTTTTTGATGCATCTTCTCATATATAAGGTGATATGACTGATGTCATATCACCTTATATATGAGACTTTCTGATGAATAGCATTACTTTATTTTAGTAAAGCATCCACTTCTGCATTAAAATCATTGATAAAAGCAGTGTAATGTTTTCCTGTTGCCGGACCGGAAAAACCTGTATGTATTTTTTTTACTTTACCATTCTTATCAACAAAAATGGTAGTAGGGAAAGAAAGAAACTGTTCCAATTGAGGTAAAGAGGTTAATACAACCTGCTTATCTGCTATACCTCCCAATGCTAAAGGGTATTCTATTCCATAATGTTTGCGAAATCTATCAAAAACCTTTTTCACAAAAGTACTATCTGTCTGACGTTCGTATTGTAATCCGATGATTTCAATACCTCTGTCACGATTGGCTTTGTACCAAGGTCCTAAAAAAGCCGCTTCATCCATGCAATTTGGACACCAGGTACCTCCAATGGTAATGATGAATGGCTTACCCTTAAATTTTTGATCCTCCGAACTCACTATGTTGCCATCTGCATCTTTAAAATTGAAAACCAATCGATCATTTCCCTCTTTTAATCTTGTTAAAGAATAAGCATCGGGCAAAGAGGCTTCAGCGTTTGGTACAGCAGTAAAAGGTATGGAAGATCTGGTACTGATATTCGCGCCCTGTATACGCCCGTTAGCATCTACCTTTCCTTCATATAGAACAGGAGATGAACCTATAAAAGAGGACAACCTGATAGTATTGTCTTCAATGACGCCTTCTAAAAAACGTGAATCCCCTGTAATACGCAAAAAAGTAGCGGTTACGATTCCATTTTTCTGTTTAAAAATGCCTACTGCTTTTTCTTCTTTACCATTGCTATTTTGAAAAATAACATCATAAATGCCACTGATATCCATAATAGGGGAAGAAGATGCTTCATTAAAACGATACAGCATTCCTTTTTTTGCCTTCACGGGAGTTGCTGTTCCCCTTAAATCTTGTCGACGCAATACACCTGTTAAGACATTGTCTTCTACTTTGAAGGCAAGCTCATTATCAAATAAGGGTAATGGAATTACAATAGAGTCACCCACTATGCGAATATCACCGGTTGGGAAACGCTCTTCTCCATTCACCAAAAATGCTTTTAGTGCCGACCCCTCTTCACGAATGATAAAGTTAAATGGAGCGTCAACACCCGGTTTAAGCGTAAAAACCCCGCGCCAGTTGCCTGTTAACTCCCCGATCACTGTTTTAGTTGTTATCATCGGATGGCCAACCAGATCAGGAGCTTGATTTTTAATTACTGGTACAAGCTGTTCAACAGGTTGTTTATTGAGTGCAAGCGTATGCTCTGTTTGTGCTGTTACTAATGAAATGCCGGATACAGCTACAAAACAGAGGGGGGGCAGTATACTTTTTTTTCGATGTAATCTCATAGCTCAAATTTTTATAAGTAATCTGGTATGCTAATTTTTTTAATCATGCTATCTGCCGGTTATATTATTATTCAAAAGCAGTACACTATTGATGAATAACCGGGCAGTTCCCAACCAATAACTTCTATAAGTAGGATCATCTGCAAATAATACCACCTGACCGGTACCTAGAGGTGCATGGAGAATAGCGGCAGAATTACTGACCCTCGAAATATTTTGTTTAGATGCATAGCCGTTGATAAATGGCTTCTCTACATATTTTGCTACTGTTCCATAAGGATTGGTACTGGGAGATAATAAGGTTGAACCATTTTTATTGATGAATAGCTTTCTAGAACCTACACCAAATGCAATGGGGTGAGTAATGTCAAGATCACTTACAAAAATTGCTCCGTTGATACGTCGGGCACCTTCTTTATCTTGCTGTGTTACAAAGTCAAAACGGTCTGGTTGCGTAGGCTTGGTATTATTTCTCTCCGTATTGGCAGCTGCTGTTGATTCATTGGACGGAACTCTTTGTACCGTATTCAAATTAGCAGCATTGATACTTCTTGCAGCATCTATTTCTGAAGGAAGTACTTTTTCCTTTACAATATCATTTTGAATCGCCCAAGCACTTGCATTTTGAAATGTAATCAGCGTACCTCCATCAGAAACCCAGTTTTTCAATTTATCCACCACTGTTTTATCCCATGCTGCATATGAACCACCCGGTAATACCAGTGTACTGTATCGTTTCAAAGAAATACGTGAGAAATTTGCGGGATCAATTTTTACAACAGGAATACCCAAATGATTCGATAACAAAAACCATATTTGTCCGGCCTCGCTGGTAGTTACACCTTGACCAAAAGCTACTGCTACTTCAGGTTTTCGGATGGATCGTATATTACTGCTTCCTAAATCAATTCCCTCTGCACTAAATCCGGTATTCACTCCATATAGATGAATACCGGAAACATTGCTTACTTTTTTCAGTAGACGATACAAACTATCTGCTGCAATACTCTGACCGGCAACCGGTATCACAAGGCTTCCATAGGAAAAGCTTTTTTGCTTTCCCTCATTCACAATCGCAGTAAATGGCTTATACGCAGCTTTAACCAATAATCCTTCCGATAAGAGTTGATACAATAATTTACTGGCATTGTAATCTGTGTACTCTGCCAGATAAGCATAATTAGAAGCTGCACCAATCACAGTGCCTTTTGGATAGGATGCTTTACTAACTATCGTCCCCTTTTCATAAGTGGAAGTATTGATCTTTGCATATTGTAATCCATAAGCATGGATGATACTCCAACCTGTATTATCATAATAAATACTGTCAGTCAGGATATTTTCCTCAAACAAGGAATGAACAATCAAATAATTCGCTTGCTCAGCAGGTACCAGATAAGCTTTTCCCTTTTCGAATCTTTTTCCATCAATCGACTGATCTGCAGATAATTCATGAACAGTGACACGATGGGTCAGTAGTAATTCGAGGAATTTCTGTGTCAGGTTTTCATCTTTACTATCACCGAACACATAGGCTTTTGTGTTAGCGGCTTTTGCTTGATCAATCGCATACTTGAAAAGATCCTTTTGAACCTTAAAAAGACTCGTTTTTTCTGCAACTGCCCCTCTGATTGTAGAAAAACTGGTAGCCAAATGATTGCGTATGGAAA
Organism: Chitinophagaceae bacterium; assembly: GCA_016741945.1. Classification (GTDB taxonomy): domain Bacteria; phylum Bacteroidota; class Bacteroidia; order Chitinophagales; family Chitinophagaceae; genus Sediminibacterium. The sequence continues at coordinate 9,503 of JACVCQ010000024.1, read as the reverse complement.
AAGGGAAAGTAAGTAATCCGTTGGTGGTTTCTCTGACAATACCTCCTGAACTGGCTTCTTCAAAAGTGGCTGCCAGGCTTCCAAAAAATTTAGGATAAGTACTGCCATAAATTGGAGACAGGTTATCATAATTCTCTTTGGTAAAATAGAGTGACCCAATTTCATCCAGCGCTTTTGCATGGTATTTTGCCAAAACGGCATTTTGTTCATAGAGAAATTGCGGTATGATAGGACTCTCATGTCGCTTAGGCGTAGGTTCAAAATAATAAGTTGCATTGGCTCCTTGCTCATGAAAATCGATTTGTACATTGGGATACCACTGATGAAAGAACGCAACCCTATTTCTGCTTTCCACATGAACAAGGTTTAACCAATCGCGATTTAAATCAGCAAAATAATGGTTGGTTCTTCCGCCCGGCCAGGCTTCCTGATGTTCTTTATCATTTCCATCTGCAATGGGCGGAAATGATTTATAGCTATTGTACCAGTTCGCAGCACGATCTCTTCCATCCGGATTTAACGCAGGGTCGATGAAAATAACAGACTCTTTTAACCACTCATCTGTTTCTTTATCCTGATTGGCAGCCAGATAATAACCGGTTAATAAACTTACTTCTCCACTAGACGATTCATTGCCATGAACACTGTATCCCAATAAAATCACTACTGGTGAAGACTTATCCAATATTGGCTTTGAAGGATCTACCAAACTGATATGTTCTTGCCGAATGCTTTCTAAACGATTGTAGTTTTCAGGTGCTGTGAAGGTTACAATGATTTGTTCACGCTCTTCATAGGTTTTACCGATGGTTTGAACATGTACACGATTACTCGTTCTCGCTAACTCTCTGAAATAAGCAACGATACGATCATGTCTTGTATAATGCGTTCCGATTTGATAACCTAAAAACTGTTCAGGAGAAGGAACTTTTGGATCGAAATTATTTGTCTTTGGGAAGAAGTAGGGTAATTGGGCATTTGACTGATGGGATAATAGGATCAGTGCAAATCCAATCGAAACGAATTTTATGGTATTGCGTATTGAATACATATGAATGATTTTATTTTGTGAATTGAATATTAGTAGCCGGGGTTTTGTTCTACATCCGGATCAGATAATACATCCGATAATGGAATAGGAAATAGCCATCTTTTCCTATCTGTTATTCCCAAAACATCTCCTGCACGTTCGGTTCTTACCAGATCAAACCAGCGATGTGGTTCAAATGCAAACTCGATCGATCTTTCTTCTTCAATGGCCAATAATATCTGTGCTTGTGTTACTGCGGTAGAATTAGCAAGTCCAGCTCTTCTTCTTACCACATCTAGATCAGCCAAAGCACCTGCTAGATTATTTTGTTTAGCTCTGGCTTCTGCTCTGATCAGATATAATTCAGCAATCCTAATGATATAAGATGGGTCAACACCTGTGGTAGTAGTATTGTATAAAACACCATACACATTATTTCCGGTACCGGCAACCAATGCATTACGCGTACCTCCGATCAATGGATTGGTCACTTTTGTAACGAATGGGTTCGATGGCTTCAATGTGTACTGACCTCCAAACGAACTGGGATACCATAAATTCCAGAATGTGTTTCTGTCATTGGCTGAAAAAGTCAATTCAAATACTGACTCAGTAGTGAGAAATGGACTAGTGAAAAAACTTCTATAAGGTGTAACTAAAGCGTACTTAGCATTTGCAATCACTTGCGTAGCATAACTTTCTGCTTCTGCCCATTGCTGTCTGTACAAATGCAGTCTGGCGCGTAATGCTCTGACTACACTTTTTTGTGCACGATTTCTGGTGGAAGCATCATCCGGTAATAAAGGTTCAGCCTTGGTTAAGTCTGCCAGTACTTGGTCATAGGTTTGTGCCAGTGTACTTCTTTTGATGCCTTTCAAAACAGAAAGATCTGCAGTAGGTTGAAGTTGTAACTGAACACCGCCCCATCCACGACCCAGATCGAAATATCCCAAAGCCCTAATAAAATAGGCTTCTCCAATGATACGATCTCTTTCAGCGGCAGTCAAACGCGCATCTTTCACATCAGGTAAAGCAGCAATAATACTGTTCGCTAAATTGATGGCTCTATAAATACCCTGATAAGTAGCAACCGTTGTTACATTATCAGCCGGAATCGCATTTTGGTCCAGTTGTAAATACTGACTCAATGTGCCATTGAATATGACATTATCAGCAGTAATCGTTCCGATAGTGGGATAATTACCTGCATAATAACCCTGAACGGCATCATAGGCTCCTGTAATAGCAGCTCTTGCAGTACCGATATCCGTAATGGCATTAGTAGATGCCAACGAGTTATTCGGGATTTCGTTCAGGTATTTTTTGCAAGAACTAAAAGCGATAAATAAAGTAGCGATATAAAAATATCTATGAATAGTGTATTTCATGTTGAATGATTTAAAAGTTTACATTGATACCTACCTGAATGGTTTTAGGCTGAGGAACGGTTGCCCAATCATAACCGGTGGTATTTTGGTTATTACTTTGAGAATTGACTTCAGGATCCAAGCCATTATACTTAGTGATCGTAAATAAGTTCGTAGCTTGTATATAAGCTCTTACACCACTTATATTCCATTTACTAATCCAATTGCGAGGAAAATTATACCCCAGTGTAATGGTGCGAAGACGGATGAATGATCCATCTTCCAAATAACGACTGCTCAAATTGGCAACATTTCCTCCATAGTTGTTAGCCGAGCTATTATTGGCACTGGGATTACCACTGAAAGTAGTTAAGCGAGGAATATCTGTGATATCACCTTTTTGTTGCCAGCGCTTCAATTGTCTGGGTAAAAAACCAATATTGGCTTGTGTGTTTCCATGAACCAAAAAGAAATCATTCATGTTCATGATCTTATTCCCTTCCTGGAAATAAACAAATACGCTCAAATCAAAATCTTTGTACTGAAAGTTATTGGTTAAGCCCCCAGTAATTCTAGGAAGTGCATCGCCAACAATTTGTCTGTCAGCAGCAGTAATAATACCATCTCCATTTACATCTTCATATACTGCGTTACCGGTATTAGGGTCAACATACAATTGTTTGTACAACTGAAAGGAGTTCACAGGGAATCCTTGTCTTAGAATAGAAATATTTCTTCCTGAAGCACCCAATGCGATGTCAGATGCCAGTTTTTCAATTTTGTTTTTGTTATAGGAAATATTGAAATCAGAGGTCCAACTAAATGCTTTTCTTTCAAGGTTTACAAATTTTAAAGTCAGTTCAACACCTTTGTTACTCACTGCTCCAAAATTTTGCAGATAAGAAGCAAATCCTGAACGATAGGGAACCGGTACATTCAGCAGCAAGTCATAAGTATATTTATTGTAGTAATCAATAATGGCTGTTAAACGGTTGTTCAATATGCTGAACTCTAATCCAATATCTGTTTGGCGGGTAGTTTCCCATGTGAGATCGGGGTTGGCCAATTGTGTAGGCGCATTACCGGGTTGGTCGAGATAGTTATTACCTGAATTCCATAATCCCAAAGCCGCATAGGATCCAATACCATTCTGGTTTCCGGATAAACCAACACTTACCCTGAATTTCAACTCATCAAATACATTCAGTTTCTGAATAAAGGATTCTTGTCCGGCTCTCCAAGTAAAACCTCCTGAAGGGAAATAGCCCCATCTTTTATTGACACCAAATCTGGAAGAAGCGTCAGCTCTTAAGCTTGCATCAAATGTGTATTTGTTGTCGTAGGTATAACTCGCTTTTCCAAAAAATGAAATAAGCTTTGCCACAGAACGTGAAGACGAACCTGTTCTAACAGATGCTACAGAAACGGCGGTAAGGTCATTGGAGGCAAAGCCTGTACCACTCGCTGAAGTATTCTGATTCAACACTGTATTGATGGTATTACCCACAAGTGCATTGATATTGTGCTTTCTACTTCCACCAAAAGATTTGATATAGGTAAGAATTTGTTCATTGGTAAGGATCAATGATTTGGATTCGGAAGAACTGGCAGATCCATTGTTCGCCAAACCTGCAGCGATCAGTGTATTGGAATAATTATTTTCATAAACACTTGTATTGTCTACGCTCCAACTGCTTTTTAATTTCAGTTCAGGTAGAAAACTATATTCCAGATAAATATTACCGATGGTTCTCCAGCTTTCTGCTTTATTATTCAAGTGTTCAATCAAAGCCAGGTGATTATCAAAACTGCCATAGCGTGCATAGGTACCGTCTGGATTATAAACCGGTAAATAAGATCTCGGGAAAAGTGCAGAATTGATGACACCTTGAGGATTGTTATCATTACTGCTGACATTTCTAAAAGTGCGACTGATATTGATGCTGTTTCCTAGTTTTAATTTTTTACTCAAGTAATTAACATAATTGAAACGCAGATTGTATCTGTTAAAATTGGTAGGTTTTACAATGGACTCTTGATCATAGTAACCAAAAGCAAGAAAATAAGTGCTTTTGTCTGTGCCGCCTTGCGCAGAGATATCATAGTTACTGGTTCTTGCTGTTCTGAAGAGATCATCTGTGCGTAAGAAAGTAGGCTGTTGCTCAGGATTAGGAATCAGTACAGCAGAAGAAGCGGGTAAGCCATTATCAATAGCTGTGTTGATTCTGGATTCATTTGTCAGCAATGCTGTTTCCGGACCGGTAGCCAGAAGGTATTTATTAGTAGGTGTTGACCATGCTTGATAAGTGTTAAACTGTATTTTGGCCTTACTATTCAATCTACCTCTTTTGGTGGTGATCAATACAACACCATTGGCACCTAAAGAACCATAGATGGCAGTTGCATTCGCATCTTTCAATATTTGTATGGTTTCAATATCAGATGGATTGATATCAGCAAGTGGGTTAGACTGTTGTTGACTTCCCAATCCGGTACTGATTAGATTATTGCTACTGATAAAAACACCATCAATAATATACAAGGGTTCTACGGATGCGTTGATGGAATTGTTTCCGCGGATTCGGAAAGTAACCCCGCCACCGGCTACACCGGAATTGGCTGTAACCTGCACGCCGGCTGCTTTACCTTGGAGTAACTGATTAATACCGGGAGCAGGGATATCTTTTATCTCACTCGCCTTCACTGTAGTGATGGAGCCCGCAATAAACCTTTTGTTTTGCACACTGTAGCCTGTAACAATGACATCATCCAATACTTTATTGGTTTTTTGTAATTGAATGGTGTTAATTGTTTTTTGAAAAAGAAGGGTACTGAATTCATCAAACCCGGTATACGTAATGATTGCGTTCACGGAATCATACTCTGTGATGAGTGAAAAACTGCCATCATTACTGGTGATGATATTTTGTGCTCGACCAAGTTTTGCAATTTTAATAACAGCACCGGCGAGTGGATTTCCACTTTCGTCCAATACTTTTCCACTAATATTTTTTTGTGCGGAGACTTGGGTAGATACAATCAAGCTCAGTAATAGCAATAGCTTTTGTATATGTAAATACATAGTTTGTTTGTTTACAATAAATGAATAAAAAGAAATCAAATGGCAAGTTTGCCTGCTTCAAATAAGCAACAGGCCGTAGAAGCGAAGAATTAACAACAACATCGAGTACAGCAAGTAGGGATGGCAGTAAATGCCAATGCTGATAAAGGCTTAGGGCAAACTAATCTTCTGTTTGCCTGATATAGTTCTGATGGGTTAGTGACAACATTTTTCACAACGCTAAATTTCATTTGTCTACCAAAATAGTAGACAAAAATAGATGATTATTTTTATTTTCAAAATAAAAGTCTACTAAATTAGTAGAATTATATAATTTTGAGCAAAAAACATGTTACCTATAGCTATTTATTACGAGCATCCGGACTGGTTCAAACCCTTATTTACGGAATTAGAAAAAAGAGGATTGCCCTTTGAGAAAATTGATGCGGTGAATCACCAGTTTGATATTAGTGACAGCGCAAAAAAGTACAGTCTGGTATTTAATAGAATGAGTCCTTCTGCCTATTTACGCAATGGAACACAGGGGATTTTCTACACACAGTCCTATCTGAAATTTTTAGAAGACAGTGGCGTGAAAACGATCAATGGATACAAAGCTTTTTTGTATGAAACATCCAAAGCCAATCAGCTTTCCCTGATTCATAAACTGGGTTATAAATATCCCAAAGCGAAAGTAGTGAACCATACCAGCCAATTGGTAAGAGCAACCCATGGTTTGAGATTTCCAATTGTGGTGAAAGCAAATATTGGAGGAAGCGGTGCCGGTATTGTTAAATATCAATCCGAGTCAAGTCTTGCAGAAGACATCATGCAAAATCAGATTGATTTTGGTATCGACCACACTGCTTTAGTGCAAGAATACATTCCTGCACGAGGCGGATACATAACAAGAGTAGAAACACTAGGCGGTAAATTTTTATATGCTATCAAAGTATATACCTCCGGAGAGTCCTTCAATCTTTGTCCGGCAGATATCTGCCAAACAACAGACGGAAAAGAATTGGTACGCAATGCTTGTGCACTCGATGCACCTAAGACCGGATTAAAAGTTGAAGCATACGAGCCACCTGCAGAAGTGATCAATGCTGTTGAAAAAATTGTTCAATCCGCAAGTATTGATGTTGGCGGTATTGAGTACATCATTGATGATCGCGATGGTGAAATCCTGTATTATGATGTGAATGCTTTATCCAATTTCGTTGCCGATGCGGTGAATGTGATTGGCTTTAATCCACATGAAAGATTGGTAGATTTCATCGAAGCAAAAATCTATGCGAAAGAAGCTTCACAAGTTGCACACACATTTTAAAAACATACTATGAAATTTGGATATTGGTTACCTGTATTTGGTGGTTGGCTCAGAAATGTAGAAGATGAAAACATGCAAGCCAACTGGGACTATGTCAAAAAACTCACCATCAGAAGTGAAGACTTGGGTTATAGTGTATCATTGATTGCAGAATTGAATCTGAATGATATCAAAGGTATTCATGCACCAAGCATAGATGCCTGGAGTACAGCAGCAGCACTAGCAGCTGTCACCAACAGTATTGAACTGATGGTTGCTGTAAGACCTACTTTTCACAATCCTGCTTTACTGGCAAAAGCTGCTGCAAATATTGATCATATCAGTAACGGCAGACTTTCATTAAATGTAGTGAGTAGCTGGTGGAAAGATGAGGCTGAAAAATATGGTGTTCAATTTGAACAACATGACGACAGGTATGCGAGAACGGAGGAATGGTTGTCTGTGGTTAATGGCGTGTGGCAAAAAGATCATTTCAATTTTTCTGGGAGATACTATAACGTCAAGGATAATGTATTACAACCCAAGCCAATCTCAAATCCACGACCTTTTATTTATGCAGGTGGTGAAAGTGAAAAAGCCAAAGATTTGATCTCTTCTACCTGTGATGGGTATGTAATGCATGGAGATGATCCGGAAGTGATTGCCAGAAGAATACAAGATCTGTCTGAAAGAAGAGATAAAAAAGGTTTGCCACCGATGAAATTTGGTGTAGCAGCATATAGTATTATCCGATCAACCGAATTGGAAGTGAAGAAAGAATTGGAAAGGATCACGAATATCAAAATCGGATCAGCAGGTTATGAGAATTACCAACAATGGTTGAATGGTACACAGTTAGAACAAAAAGTTTCTTTGGAAGATTATTCTGTGAGCAATCGTGGACTCAGAACAGGTTTAACCGGAACACCTCAACAAGTACTGGATCGTATCGGTGAATTTGAAAAAATTGGTGTCGATTTCTTTTTATTGCAATGCAGTCCCCAATTAGAAGAAATGGAAAGATTTTCTGAAGCCATTATTCAGGCGGAATATGCATGATGAGTTTTGGAAAGTTCCGAAACTTTCGAAAAGTTATCTATCCTGTTTACTTCAACCCATCCAAACAAATGCCTTGTAATATTATTACGAGGCATTTGTTTGGATGTTCGTAGGGGGGCGAATCCGTCTGGGGCGGACATTTATCTAAAGGATAAAGTCTGTATAGTCCGTAAATAATCTGACTTTCAGCCTGCTGTAATAGTAATTTTCAGTCATTCATATTTGTTAACTTGCATAGTATTTAGTCAAATATGAATTTTGAAGTTTATTGCGACGAAAGTAGTATAGAAGCACTGTCAATGCCGGTGGCGCATAAGTATACGGCGATTGGGGGCATTTGGCTGCCTAAGGATTTTCGTTCTATCATGAAAAAAGAGTTACGGGAAATTCGTGATCGACATAATGTTAAAGGAGAGATTAAATGGAATAAGGTTTCCAAGAAACACTTAACTCTTTATAAAGAGATTATTGACTATTTTTTCCAGACAGAACAACTGCGATTTCGTGTCATTATAATAGAGGCTGAAAAGGTCAACCATATTAAGTTTAACGCATCCGTTAGCGAACTTGGTTTTTATAAATTCTACTATCAACTATTACATCATTGGATATATGATTTTAATTGTTATGAAATATTCGTGGATCTAAAAACCAACCGCGCAAAAGGGAGATTAAATGATCTTAAAACCATTTTAAACAATGCGAATCTTACATCTCAAATCAGGTTTGTACAAGGGTTACCCTCTGAGCAATCACAAGGTATACAAATCGCTGATTTCCTAACTGGCCTAGTAAATGCAAAGTTTAATCAAGAAATAACAAGTGAGGTTAAGATTTATCTTCAAGATTATGTCGAGAGAACCTATTTAGGTAAGCAAATATCTCCAACCCATAAGTGGGAAGAAAAGTTTAATATTTTCAAGATTAATCTTCAAGGAGGTTGGTAATGCCATATGCAATAACACAACTTCCCAATGAAGCTGCGTACCGGCAATTATTTTTAAAAACGTATTGTCATCCAGCAACAATTCATACCTATGATGGCATCAGGGTTCAATTTCACCAAGATATGTTTAATCATTGTTTTTTTGAAAGCCAGAATAGACTAATCGGCGATAAATCAGTATTCTCATTAGTTCGTGCAGAAAGAATCTTGTGGATTCGTGATACATTGATGGATCCAACATCTGTGCTTAAGCAAGGTTGGCTAAAAGCGACTAAAACTTACGATAATACAAGACGCGTGGCAATCGTTCAAGGAGATTACGTTGTTGTCATTTTGCTCATTAATCCTAACCTGGCTAGATTTATTACCGCTTACAAAGCTGATAATTCTATTGGTAAAATTTTACAGAGTCCTAACTGGACATAAAAAAAACGCTGATTACTGGTTCAGCGTTTGGAACCTCTGTAGATTCCTTACCTAGGTAAAGAACATTGTAAAATTATGTGTTTTTTACTAAAGAATAAGTTATTTAAATAATTTATTGTCACTGTATTCGGAAAGTCAATAAATAAAAAATTCACAAATTATTGATTTGCAATTATTTATGATTTAGCTATAGTGGAAGTGATTGAATCCGCATGAGGCGGACAGTTATCTGAAGTGCAAAGTCTAAAAAATAAAAAAGCCATCCGCCTCAGGCGGATGGCTTTGCTGTAGGGGGAGGGATCGAA
>JACVCQ010000023.1 GCA_016741945.1 Chitinophagaceae bacterium | reverse complement strand
TATATTGAAGGTACCGCTTGGCAGCACAGTTTTTTTGTACCCCATGATATAGAAGGCTTTGCAAAACTGTATGGTGGTAAAGAGAAATTAATCGAAAAACTGGAGGCGTTATTCAATGCTCCCAGTGAATTACATGGCTCCAATACTTCTTTAGATGTTACTGGTTTAATTGGTCAGTACGCACATGGCAATGAACCCAGCCATCATATTATTTACATGTACAGCGCACTTGGAAGAAGAGATAAAGCAGCACATTGGTTGAAAATAGTTGCTGACAGCATGTATAAAAATGGTCCGGACGGATTAACAGGAAACGATGATTGCGGACAAATGAGTGCATGGTATATCTGGACTGCACTGGGCATGTATCCTATGAATCCTGCCGCTGGCGAATACATATTTGGTTTTCCGTTGATTGAATCAGCGATTGTTCAGTTACCCAACAATAAAAAGCTCACCATAAAAACCGATGGTAAAAGACATTCAAAAGCAATTGTAAAAGATGTATACTGGAACGGAAAAAAAATAACTGACCCTTTTATTACACATCAGCAATTACTTGGCGGAGGTGAGTTACGTTATGTACTACATTGATCCGTTAGGGACTACTGTAAACGTCAACATACATTAGGATTTCCAAATCATTCCATTTTTTGTGAAAGGTATGGTAATACCACAGGCTATTAAAGTAAAAATCAATCCTTTCAAAAATCCCATCCATGCATTGTTATTCATGGCCGACCATACATCATACATGCCTGTAAGTTGTAGCAATGGTAATATTAATAAGCTTCCGCTGACATAAGCCATCATCGGATTAGTTCCACACTTACAAAAGAAACCATACACAGGCCTCAGCCATTGTATATTGCTAAAAGCTTCAATAACGATGTACCCAAAAAAAGCCAATCCGGATGTCACAAAATAATAACTATACGTTGATGCATCTTTTTTGATACCTCCTTCATAGGCTTCCAGAGTAAGCCCAAGTAATAAACAATAAGCTCCTAGCGTAAAAAATCGAAATACTACTGATTTGTCATCGTAGCTTTTTTTAATCAATATGTACAAAAGCACTAATAATGTTATTGTAACCACTACATTAAAAAACAATGACCTCGTGTATAAGAGCGTAACATTGACGATGATGAGTAGTAATAACAATATACCTATCCATATTTTTCCTTTGAATGGCGATGAGGTTTGTGCCGCATTATTTGACCGTAACAACCACTCTCCTACCATTGTTCCCGGAATGAGGATGAATAAGTATTTCAAAAAATAGAATTTATAAACAGCAGGTTCCGGACTCAACTGAAATAACCATTCGTTCCAACTGCCCGGCGTTTTAGCTCCTAAGAAAATAGCCATTAGAAAAGGTAATATACCCCATCGTAACAATGGATTGTTTCTGGTAAACCACCAAGTGAGAGTACCAAATAATGCCATATTCGCCAATACCATAATGATGATATCAGAACGATTGATCCTGAAACCTTCTCCGTTATTCAATGGTAATAGCCACAATGCAAGACACCCTATCAGCATTGCGGCATAATTGAGGTACATTGTTTTTTGGGGACCCAGTCGTGGAAACTTACTATAAGCAAAAAAAAGTAATACAAAACCGGAAAGAGTAGTAAGATAAGTACCAGTAGAAGGCTGCTCGCTGATACGCGCATACTTAAACTGTTCTAGAAACAAAGCAAAAAAACCAAGCAGCAGAAATCTTCTGATGGCAATCCCAACAACAGCTTTTGTATCATTAGCTGCAGCTTGTTTTTGCAAGGCAAGTGGTAATGCAGCCCCCATACAAAAAATAAAAAATGGGAACACTAAATCTACCCAGGTGATACCCGGCAAATCAGGATGGAACTGATGCAAGGGCGGTGGCACTTGTGCATGATACATCCATCCCGGCAATACTCCACCAAAAGCAATAGACCCTGAAAGTATCATGGTAAAAACTGCATAGCCTCTTAAAGCATCCAGTTGTTGATATCTGCTTTGCATATTGTTTATTTTAAAAGGAAGGCAGACCATTATTCAACATAATGTCTGCCTTCTTACTTAAAACCATGTAGCCTGTCTGTTCATATTACCAGCCAGCATTTTGAATAAGACCCGGATTATTATCAATTTCAGGTTGTGGTATTGGCCACAGTTTATATTTTGCATTAGCATTATTGCGTACCTGATTACGGAAACGTATACGTTGATTGATACTTGCGGAATAATCGGGAACATTGTCTGCATCAAAAACAGGTCTGGCCGCAGGTACAGCCGGATCCAATGAAATACCCACTATAGGACCGCTATTGGCCTTTCCATAAATATCCCATCGTCTCAGATCAAACAAACGAAGACCTTCACCTGCAAATTCAACGGCTCTTTCTCTTCTCACTTGCGTTCTTAATGCAGCTTGAGTATTAATCAGTACAGCTGGTTGTCCTGCTCTTGTACGAACTGCATTAATAGCAGTCAGTACCGTTGCATCAATTTCATTAAGCTCAATTTTTGCTTCTGCATACATCAGTAAAATGTCTGCATAACGCAACAATATATAACCAACTTTCGATTCGAATGTATATTGGGTGGAATCATTGTATTTGTTCCATACATACCCTACTCCACCAATATTACCTGTTGCGCTCACTTGCCACTGAATACCTGCTGCCTGAGCACCTACCCAGTCATTGTTACCGGTTACATTATCATACACACCCGTATTCCAGATAAACTTGCGACGTACGTTACTGTAGATGTTGAAAATGGTACGCTCACGAAGATTATTGTAAGGCAATGCCGGTGTTTTAGAAGCAAAATGCACCATGGTATCACCAGGCAAATAAATACTCCAAGCCAATCTACGATCTCTGTTCAAACGAGGATTGGCGGGATCATAAGTCAGAGAGGCATCAATCCGATTACCGCTTCTGTCTTCAAACTGGTCAACCAGTGCCTGAGAAGGAAAATGACTCGATTGTGAATTGGTCACCTGACGTGGCACACCAAGGATCGGTCCCCAGTTTTGAGGCTCATTCACATCGGTAGGATATGTCTGACAAAAAAGTATTTCCCTTCCTGCATTAGTTGTTTGTCCGGCAAGTGAAAATAAATTAGGATAATTTGGATTCAGTGTATAAAGCCCCCCATCAATAACTGTTTTAGTAGCCGTAGCAGCAGTTCTATAATCCTTGATGAGTAATGCCAGTTTTGCCTTGATACCTAGCGCTACTGCTTTGTTCACACGTCCCAAAGCCTGAACAGGTGCAGTACCGGCAGCATCAAATGCTGCTACAGCTTCATCTACATCTTTATACAAGTCGGCAATAATTGTGGCTACAGGTGTTCGCTTTGCACTAAGTACTTCATTGACTGAGGGAGGTGCCTTATAAAAAGGAACATCACCAAACCATGTCATTAAATGAAGATAACCCCAAGCCCTTAATACCTGTGCTTCTGCTTTGATTCGATTAAATGTAGTTGCATTTACATTTGCTTTGCCATTTTCCATACCTGTGATCTGCTGATTGGCTCTCTGAACCAGTTTATATGCTTGGTTCCATGCCGTAATACTTAATGAGTTGTTGACCAGAAAAGGCCCACCATCACCCATCGCAACAAGGTCTTCAGCATTACCACCTCTTTTCATGGCATGGTCAGTTGAAGATTCTATAGCGAACAAAAGAGAAGTATTATTTGGGAATACCCACATTGCAGATGCATACACACCTATTAGGCCCTGCTCCATTTCTGCCTGATTACTGAGAAAGGTTGATGCAGAAGATGCATCAAGCGGTTTTCTGTCTAAAAATTTCTGACAGGCACTCAATCCCAGTGCAGTTATTGAAAGCAGTATAAAAATTGACTTTTTCATGTTTATTATTTTTTACTGTTTCAGTTAAAAAGTTACGTTTACTCCACCCGTAAATGTGCGCATCAGCGGATAGAATTCTGCATTGGCACTATTGATCTCAGGATCAAATCCTTTCCATGCTTTTGAAATGGTAAGCAAGTTTGAACAGCTGAAATAAACACGCAGATTACTAATACCTGCTTTGTTCAACCAATTTTTCGGCAGCGTATATCCAAGGTTTACGTTTTTGATACGGAAATAAGCTGCACTGCGAATCCATTGTGAAGCAAGCAGGAAATTATTACCACCAGATCCTGAAGGGAGTAATCTGGGGAATAATGCATTTTGATTATCAGGTCTCCAATAGTCTTTATGAATATCCAGCAATGATGCCGCAAAATCGGCAGAGTTAAATGGAACAGCGCCAGTACCACTCAGGAAATTATTTCGCTTACCAACGCCCTGGCCAAAAATATTCAAGTCCCAGTTACCATAAGTTAAGTTTAGGTTGATGCTGTATTCATAACGAGGGAATGCATTACCCAGGAAGGTTCTGTCATTGACATCAATTTTCTTATCACCATTAATGTCTGCATATTTTACATCACCGGGTTTAGGTCCGTTGGCAGTGGTTGGACTCCAAGGCACACCAAATTGAATAGGTGAATTTTTTACATCCGTTGAATCAGAGAAATAACCGGCGCTTACATATCCAAAATAAGAACCCAATGCCTGCCCAGGCATGGTACGAATACCATCACCAATGAAAGGTGTTCCTTCTACTAAGTTTAAAACTTTATTTTTTACATCAGAAAGCATGGCAGTTACATCCACTCCTAATTTTCCAAACTGATTTCTGTAATTCACACTCACTTCCCATCCTTTATTCTCCATGTTACCAGCATTCACAAATGGATTGCTCAAACCACCGGCAGATTGTGGCAGTGTTCGTTGCAGTAACATGTTCTTCAATGTTTTTACATAATAATCTGCAGTAATAGTGAAACGTTTTGCTACTGTGAGATCAAGACCAATATTCCATTGGCGTGAAGTTTCCCAACTTAAATCAGGATTGGCAAATTGCAGAAGTGCAAGACCCAGATTGGTACTATTACCAAAATAGGCATTGGTACCATTGTTGGGATTATTGTATGCTGATTGTGCATAGAAAGCATCGTATGCATAATTATTACCAATGTTCTGATTGCCATTACCTCCGATGGAAGCACGCAGTTTACCATAATCAATCAGCTTCCCTGCATTTTCAAAAAAGTTTTCTTTAGAGAAAATCCATCCTGCTGATACAGCTCCAAAATTACCCCACTGCTTATTTCTTGCTTGAGAGAAACGAGAAGTTCCATCACGGCGACCATTCAACTCCAAATAATATTTATCATCATAACTATAATTCACACGAGCAAAAAAACCTGCCAGTGCCAATTCAGATGCACCTGCATTATTATCACGTACACCAGAACCCAGATTTAGATATGGTTGATTAGGATTTACAAAACCTTGACGTGATGCACCAAAAAAATAGTTGGTAAATAATTCAGATTGTCCACCTGCTAATACTTTCACAGAGTGTGCACCTATACGTTTACTATAAGTGGCTTGACCCAAATAAGTAGTATACAAGTTATTTGTCCAGGCTTCAGATAAACTGGATGTACCCGGCCAAGTACCGATGAGTGAATAAGAAGAAGTAGCCAAATTAGGCTGATAAATTTCTGCATTCTTCACCCATGTTTTACTATATGGGTTAGAAGACTGACGACCCCAATATCCTTCTACCTCCAATCCTGAAATGGGATGAAAATTAAAACCAAAACGAGTTAACAAAGTTGAACCTCTTACTACCGAATTACCGGTAGCTTCTGCCATAGCAATGGGGTTGCGATTATTCGACTGGGCAGCAGTACCATACATTCCCGGACCATATTTACCGCCACCAATAGCAGGTAATCCTATGGCCTGACGAATAATAAATTCAGCAGAGCCGGTAGATGGATTGGTAGTAATACTATTGGTATAAGCCAATACGCCCGTCAGTGTAAGTTTTTTACTGATTTTAAATTCAGGATTTACACGCAAATCATACTTATCAAATGAACTATTGGGAATAAGACCTTGCTGTGTGAGATAGGTAAAAGAACCAAACATGCTCATTTTCTCTCCGCCTGCATTTAGCTGTAAGTTATGGTTCTGCATGATACCTGTATTGGTGAGAACTTCATTCAGCCAGTCGGTATCAATTACATCAAGGTTATTGGGTGCAGTCGTTTTATATTTATCAATCAATGTTTGTGGGAAAACAAATGCAGCAGGATTACCCGTTCTGTTTCTTTCCGCCACATTACTTAATTCCATATGATCAATGGCACTAACTCTTTTAGGAATACCTGTAGCTTCTTGCTTGGTTATAAAACCATTGTAGCTAAGTTTCATTTGTTCACCGGTAGCACGTTTTGTCTTTACAAGAACTACCCCATTACTAGCGCGGTTTCCATAAATAGAAGTTGATGCTGCATCTTTCAATAATGTTATACTTTCAATAGCATTCGGATCAATCAGATCCAAAGAACCTACTGCCAACCCATCCACAATGATAAGTGGTGCATTACTTCCAGAGATAGAACCCTGTCCACGAATAACAATACTGGCTCCATCGGCTCCTGGTCTACCTGATTGCTGTTGTACCGTCACACCAGGCGCAAGACCCTGTAAGGCCTGACTTGTACTTGATACCTGACGTTTATTTAATGCACTGTTATTGAGTGTTACTAAAGCACCTGTCAGACTTGCTTTTTTCTGAGTACCATAACCAACTACCACTACTTCACCCAATCCGTCAGCAGCTGGTACGAGCTCAATATCTACTACATTATTATTGATTGTTATTTCTTTAGTCGCAAAACCGATGCTTTTAAAAACAAGGGTTGCTCCTTTTTCGGCTGATACATTGAACTCCCCATTGGTGTTGGTAGTGGTACCTGTTTTTTTGCCTTTTAACAGTACAGAAATGCCTTCAACAGGATTACCCGTAACACTATTGGTAACTCTGCCCGACACCCTGATCTGTTGCGCAACCACACACTGCAATAACAGCAGCAGCGCACAGCACAAGAGTGATACTTTTTTCATACGTGTTTGTTTTGGTTTTAGTATTTCAGTTGATATTTTCCTTGATGATCTACCTGCAGTAAAACAAACGGATCTACCGTTGCATCCAGCAGTTTTGCGAATGCCAATCGCGATAAGGGTTTCTCAGCATCCCATTTTCCAAATCCCCACTCCTGCCATGCCACTGTCACTTGCTGATTCAGTTTTGCAGCATTACTCCATTCCCATGAATTATTAAGTTGATATTTCTTTGCGATTACTTGAATCAATTGAAGAGCTTCTCCTGCACGTAATATTTCATTAGATTGAATAGTGGTAAAATCAGCTTGAAAGGGTGCAAGATCTTTTTTCAAGAATGAAACTTGTACTAATGAATCCGGATAAAACCAGGTTTGATTTGCCCATGCATTGGGTTTTCCTGTTCCTCTCAAAATACCCGTTGCGCCGATACGTTGTACGGCTTCGAAATGAGGATGTCCTGCCTTTACGTCAATAAAAGGCATTACATAAGCACCCTGTTGTATTAATGTTGATTGTACAGTACGAACTGGTATGGTAGATGCTTCTTTTTTAGATTGAACACTCAATGCTGCAAGCACACCTGCTGCTTGTCCGATTAACATCACACAAGGTTGTAAACGAGTAGTACCATTTACAACATTGGAAACACTGATTCCCTTTTCAGCTACAATCAGACCTTTTGTATGTTGAGGTATCAATGCACCTAACGGCACATTAAAAGAGGGTACCGGATAAAAAGATAAATGTTGAGGAGCTTCCGGATTTTTACGATGATGATGATCAATCGGATAATCACCAACCGCTATCCCGGTTCGATACAATGCTGGCTTATGATCGTAAGGCTTTGCAATATGATTAATGGTAAATCGTACTAGTCCCTTCACTCTTCTTCCCTCGCGATGATAGGGCATGAGCGCAAGTTTATCTGTTGTAGGAAACTCATCATCGGCCAGACCCAAATGTTTGAAACCCAGTTCATGCTGAATAAAATAAATAAAGCGAAGCGTGGTTTGTTTGGCTTTTTCAAGTTCACGAATGCGTACATCTGGAGTCATCTCTACTACGTTCAAATAAGTATCGTTACCGTATCCCGGCCAATTCAGCATGTATTTTTTTCCGGGAAGCTTTCCATAATCAAGCATTTTTTGTGCATCCACATTGGGTGCTTGTCTTGATTTGTCTTTGTAGTAATTGGTGCAGGCTCCATCAAATTCTGCAGGGTCATAGCCAATCGGTTGGGTAATGGTGCAATCTGCTTTTGCTCCATAATCTTTGAGGATGGCAACATAGGTAAGATCCTGTACAATATTATTGGTAGTAGGCACTCCTACATCTTCACCCGTTAACGATCCAGCTTCCATACCCAAATCATATGCTGCACCAGCACTTGCCAGAACATCTCCCAATTCGGTGGCATCAATGACTTGCTTAGACAGAATACGAATGTGTTGATTATTTTGAAGGTTCTTCACAACAACTCCAACTACTTTTTGCTTGTCTTTGATGAATGAAACAAATCGATGACGATAGAGCACAGATAAATTGGATAATGAACGCGTCATTGATTTCAGTATGCTATCACCCACATGTGGCTCAAACAAGGTATTACTTACCCAGCCCGTTGCTACTTTTTCAGGTGATCCATAAACTTTGTACAATTGATTTCTAAATTCTGCCCAGATACCGGAAGGAAGATTATGATTTCCATCAAACGCACTTACACCTGCTGCAGTCATCATACCACCCAACCAAGTGGTTTCTTCTGTGAGTATAACTTTTACACCTAGTCTTGCTGCTTGTATACCTGCAGCTGTTCCTCCTACACCCCCACCAATCACCAACACATCGGTTTGAAGCGTTTTAGATTGTGCTGCCAGATCTATTGATGCAGTATGAATCGTAAAAATGGCAAGTAGTATGAGCAATCGTTTTTTCAAGTCTTACTATTTTGGTTTTATAAGGATGATAATGTTGCTGACACTTGGTAGAGTGAACGCGGTATATGAAAACATCCCTTCCATTTACCGCCTTTCAGTGGCAGTAATACTTCACCACGTCTATTGAGGTATCCGAACCATTCTCCATATTCTTTATCTTTAAATTGACTCCAGGTATAAGCGTGTAATTTTTCAAACCAGTTGATACAACGTTCATCCTTTGTGAATGCATATGCTTTGGCCAATGCTACCAGTGCCTCTACATGTACCCACCAAAGTTTCTGATCCCATTCCAACTGAAGTGGTGGATGCCCTTTTACATCCAAGAAATAAAAAATTCCTCCGTATTGCTTGTCCCACCCAAGTTCTAGGGTATCAAACATAATATTGACAGCTCTCTGTATCAGTGCATCATCATTGAGTCGTTTACCAAGATCCATGATAAACCACATGGCTTCAATGGTATGTCCGGGATTGAGCAACCTGCCTTCAAAACAATCTGAAAAGCTTCCGTCCGGATTTACATTTTCCAGCACAACAGCCATTTCTTGATTATAGAAAACTTCCATCACTTCATGAATGATCTCCGGAATAAATTCGTTTACACGTGTTGCACCTAATAAATGTTCCAGTTCAAGTGAGAGATTACATAAGATCATCGGGAGACTGAAATTTTTCAGTGGTCTTGTACCCGGGTAGGCTTTGTTATAATGACCTTTCGTATTATTGCGGCGTGATAGAATATTATCAAAGGTTTTGATCGCTATCTCTTTGTATAAATCAGATGGTTGAACCCTGTCTAATGCAGCAAATGCCATAGTAGCAAAACAATCACTGAAAATATTGTAGGGTTGTACCAACGGTTTTCCGGAAGCTTCTAAAGAAAAATACCAGTTGCCATCATCGTCACGTCCATGTTGTTGCATAAACGCAGCTCCATGTAAGGCCATATCCAACCACTCTTTTTTGGCTTCTACATGTTCATACATATAACTGAAACACCACACTTGTCTTCCCTGCAGCCACATAAATTTATCAGTGTCGTATACTTTACCGGTTCTATCTAGACAAGTAAAAAAACCACCGTGTTGGGTGTCTTTACTATGTTGTAACCAAAATGGGAGAATATGATCAGTAAGCTCTTTACGATACAGATCTGCATATACATTCAGTGACTGAGGGGGGACCATCATCGTAGTGTTTGGTTGCATAAATCCTGTTTAAGTTTATAAAGGATTTAAAAATAATCAAGGCAATATCTTAAAATTTTTACAAATTATCTAATACTTTTTAAATTATTTTATTTAGTTGATCCCAAGACTATCCCTCAGTGCTGAAAATATGGTTAACTTGTAGCGCCTTTTTAAGAATATTTCAGAACTACCATGCCAAGAACCAAAATTTTATCCGCCGTATTCAAAGAAGAGAGCTCTTCAGGCGTAGCATTGAAGAACAAAACCCTTAAAAAGCTGATTTTCAATTTTCTAGATAAAACAGATAGTAGCTCTATTACAGAATTGAGTAAAGAGCTGAATATCAGTGTTCCCAAAACCACCAGTTTGGTCAATGAATTAATCGAAGACGGACTCATCAGTGATTATGGAAAAATAGATTCAACCGGTGGACGTAAAGCCAGCATGTACGGCTTGGTTGCTGATGCCTGCTTTTTTCTGGGTGTGGATGTCAAGAAATATTATGTGAACATTGGATTGATGGATTTTAAAAAACACCTGATTACCCAAAAATACCGTATCCCCTTTCGATTGGAGAATACACCCGAATCACTTGCAGAACTCATCAAACTGATCCAGGGCTTTATCAAAGAGTCCCCAGTAAAGAAAGATAAAATCCTGAGTATGGGTATCAACCTATCAGGACGTATCAACCATACCATTGGTT
This sequence comes from Chitinophagaceae bacterium, assembly GCA_016741945.1. Classification (GTDB taxonomy): domain Bacteria; phylum Bacteroidota; class Bacteroidia; order Chitinophagales; family Chitinophagaceae; genus Sediminibacterium. The sequence goes on along the minus strand of JACVCQ010000023.1, from coordinate 2,978 downwards.
ATAGCTACAGTTTTTTTCATTTCCAAGAAGAGCCACTATCTGCCTACATTGAAAATAAAGTTGGCATCACCACTTATCTGGAAAATGATTCACGAGCCATGGCATTTGGAGAGTTTATGTGTGGGGAACTGAATAATGAAAAGAACGTACTGTTTGTCAATATTGATTATGGTATCGGCTTAGGAATCTTAATCGATGGCAAAGTTTACTACGGCAAATCAGGTTTCAGTGGTGAATTCGGCCACATGCCTTTTTTTGAAAATGAAATCATTTGTCATTGCGGTAAGAAGGGTTGTCTTGAAACGGAAGCATCAGGCACATCACTCATCAGACGTTTTCGTGAACAGATTGAAAAAGGTTCTACCTCCGGCATCATGAAAAAAATTAAAAATACTAGTGAGCTCACACTCACCGATCTCATTCATGCTGCAGCCACAGAAGACATGCTTTGTATTGAATTACTTGCCGAAATTGGCGAAAAACTTGGGAAAGGATTGGCAGTACTCATCAACGTTTTTAATCCTGAACTGATTATTTTAGGTGGTACTTTATCTGAAACAGGAGACTATCTTCGATTGCCCACCAAAAGTGCGATCAACAAATACTCATTGAGTCTTGTCAATACAGATACACAACTAAAATTGTCGAAGCTCGGTGAGAAAGCAGGTATCCTCGGTGCATGTCTGCTTGCGAGAAACAAAGTACTCACTGTTTTTTAATGACGCAGATGAATCAACTGTCCTTAAGATGCATTCCCCTGATCATTGACTTTTTTTAGTAGCCACTACTTCAATATCAAAAACCAATACTTTATTTGGTGGAATATCTTTACTCCTTGTCCTAATACCATAAGCTTGGGCTGAAGGAATAATGACCCTTACTTTACCACCTACCCTACATTTAGGTAGTGCCAGTTGCCAACCCCTTATTAATCTTCTTAATGGAAAAGTAGCCGGTTGATCTTTCGTTTGATCAAAGATGGAGCCATCTGTTAACAAAGAGCCCTTGTAATGAACAGTAACAGTATCCGTCACTGATACAAAATCACCCGTACCTTGTTGTAAAATATGATAGTAAACCGATTCAATACTCCCTGTTGTATCAATCTTACCTATCTTAACAGCTGTAGCTATTTCTTCTATATCTTTTTTTGCCTGTACTAAACTATCTGCGTCCTTGGTATAATCGATGATGGGTGCTTTTGATGTGTTATTTCGCTTCAACTGATCACCGGGTTTTGCTTCTTGCTTTGTAAAACCTCCATTCCACAAATAAAACTGTTCATTGGTTACACTTGCTCCTATATCGAAACGATCTCCTGCTCTGCCGGTTGCATCAGTTGTAAATACAGCATCAGTAAGTGATACCCATCTGCCATTCTGTTGTTGCACCCATTGATTTCCAAATAAAGATCTGCGTTGTAAATGCCCATTACTACCTACAAAGTTTTCATTGAATGAATATAATTTGTTCAAACGATTTCCATCTTTTGGCGCACGAAAAGCAGCGATCAACTTCCATCGTTTCAATTCAGGAACAAAAAAGTAACCGGTGTAGATCGTAGTTTGTGAAGCACTATCAGGCAAAGCTGTTAACATGAATTGATAGGTCTGTCCCGCTTCCCAATCATACACCCAGTGACTATGTCCGCCTGTACCCTCATTACCAAAATCATTGGTGACAACTCCATCACCTTTGGCCAACAATTTCACTTTATCTTCTTCAGCTACTTTCTTTCGATCGATCGCTTCATTACCTGCATCCCAAACTGAAAAAATCACCCTTCTTTCTTTTTTACTATTTACTTGAATACCCAAATAACCCCTGGAAAATCCATTGGCCATATAAAAACTGTACAGATGATCATATCCTTTAGGAACCGTTAATTCATTATAAAATCCGATTGCACGAATACTATCTGCCAATGAATACCTGAGATGAACAGAAGCTGCATTTAATCTTGATTGTTGATTGAATCGTAATCCTTCTGTAGCAGAACCGGAAAGTACTAGATTTCCGATACCAAGTGCACCCCATGATGGTTTTTTGAATGAAAAAACAAGTTCTACAAAACCCGTATCGGTTAGCTGTACCGTTCCGATCTTTATTTCCTTAGCAGTAGTGCGTATAGGTATGGCAACATCGAATTTTTTACCGTTTACATCAAGTATTAATTGCTTAGGTGTTTTAATAGCTAATGCATTGAGTGCAATATTTAATTCACCTGTTTTGGAATTATGTATATAAAAACGTACTCGTTTCGAAGTATCTGATAACAGCAATGCATCTTTTCGTACTGAAGAACCCTCATCTAATACACCGGCATCATTCGTAGTTCTGTAGGCTGTATAAAAAGGAATCGTAACCTTTGTTTGTGCGGAGGTTCTCACATGTGTGAAAAATAATAAGCTGAACAAAGCAATATAGCAGCGCATGTATTTGATTTTAATAGTACCAAACTTAGTGAAACATAATGAGAGTATTAGGTTATTACCACTGAAGGCACTGAGTTACACAGAAAAAAATTCTGGGTAACTCAGTGCCTTCAGTGGCAATATTTACTCAATACTCAAATCTTATGATGCAAAAAATCTCTAAACCAATATCCCGACTGTTTAATCGTCCGAAGCTGTGTTTCAAAATCTACATGTACCAATCCAAAACGTGCCTGATAGCCTTCAGCCCATTCAAAATTATCAGTGAGTGTCCAGGCAAAATAGCCACCGATATTGACCCCCTCTTTTTTGGCACGCAGTGCAGCATTTAAATATTGTTGAAAATATTGAACGCGATCAGCATCATTGATCATACCTTGTGTTATATGATCTTTGAATGCAGCACCACTTTCAGAAATAATGATTTGTTTTACTCCTCCATACAACCAAAAACGCTTGATCATTCTGTAAAAACTATCCGGGTTAATCTCCCAACCCATGGCGCAATGTGGAACTTTACCGGTACAGGCTTTCACCTCCGAT
>JACVCQ010000022.1 GCA_016741945.1 Chitinophagaceae bacterium | reverse complement strand
TACAGTTATTCAAATGGCGGGAAAAGAGTGGTTGTGGGTAACCCCATGAATATTACTCAATCTGGAACATCTGCTACAAATATAAAAAGTACAACTATTAAAAAAATGCTGACAATTTATGTACCTGCCGGTAGTAAATTAGATATTGAAACCAAATACTCAGAAGTGCAGCTACCTGCCGGAATTGGTGATGTGTTTATGGATATCACCAATGGCAGTTTTGAAGCAGAAAGTCTCAATAAACTTCGTCTTCGTTCTAAATATTCCAATGCCAATCTCCGCGATATCAAAGAAGCAGAAATTGAGTTTGCGAATGGCAGATTTACCGCTAACAATATCGATGATCTTGATATAGAAAGTAAGTATTCCACCATTGAAATGGCCTCAGCAAAAAAAATCAAATTGGTAAGTACCAATGATGAATTTGAAGTGGAAGATGTTACCGATATTAGAGGTAGAAAAAATTATGGTAATCTGCGTATCACTAGACTCACCGGCTCCATTGAAATGGATGGTAGCAATGCAGATGTGAAGATCAGAAATGTAGGTGCGAATGTAAAACTCATCAAAATCAATAACCGCTATGCAGATATTCGTATCCCATTGCGTGATATGAAAAATTATGCAATAGACTTTTTAGGAAGTTATTCTACCGTGTATGGTGATTTTGAAAGAAAAGCCGTTGAACCTACTGAAGAAGAGAAAAAAGAATATGCAAGTCTTGTACAATCGATGATCAATACTTCGGGTACTGCTAAAATAAGTTCAACCAATGGTATGACTGCTTTAAACATACCAGCGGAACCTAGTAAAGCCACAGCCGGAACAATAGAAGCTAGAACTGCTCCTATGCCGGGAACTGTGGGTACAACCGGAACAATATCAGGCGGAACTTTTTCAGGAACGCTGTCACCAACCGTTGTACAAGGAAATCGCGTATTTCGTGGTGTCAACAGCACCCTTTCTAAATTCACCGCCAATATCGGAAGCGGTTCCGGTTTGAAAGTGCAGATGAAATGCCAGAATTGTACGGTTGATTTCAAATAAATATTTCAGTTTCCATATACCCGAATGAGCAGTGCCATACTGCTCATTCTTTCTTTCGAGTTTCTTCATGTGCATATAAATTTCACACAGCCGATTTTCTCATGTTGTTAACGATCGGTGCGTGCCCCGTTTCTACGGGGCACTCTTGGTTCGTAGCGTATGGGGCATAGCAAATGGCTAATAGGTAGTACAAATATTAGTTGCTATTGGCCATGATCTATTAGCTATATGCTATAACCACTTATCTTAGCATAACGAAACCACCCATGACCGAGCTGTATACGATTATATGGATTCTACTCTCCCTGATTTTTATCGGCTTTTTTGCCGGATATGAGATCGCTTTTGTGAGTGCTAACCGATTGAGTATTGAACTCAAAAAGAAACAAGGCAAACGCAGTGGCCTGATTTTATCCGACTTTGTTGAGAATCCGGCAAAATTCATTGGCACCTGTTTAATCGGGTTGAATACCGTACTCGTAGTCTATGGTTTACTGTTTGACGAGTTCCTGAAAAGTATTGCCTGGAACCCACTCAATGTTCAAAATGAATACCTGAAACTGATCATTGATACCATTATTTCTGCTATTGTAGTATTAATCTTTGGTGAGTTTATTCCAAAAGCCATTTTCAGGGCCAAAAATGATAGCTTACTAAGCTTTTTTGCTCCTCTGGCTAAATTTTTTCATACCCTCTTCGAGCCATTGACCAATTTATTTGGCAATCTTTCACAGTGGATACTGAAATACATTTTGAATGTTCGTGTAAATGACAAAACAGAAGCTTTTACCAAAGTAGACTTGGAACATTTCTTCCAACAAACCAAAGAACAGGATGAAGACAATCAAGAATTAAATACAGAGCTTTTTGAAAATGCACTGAGTTTGCCTACGATTAAAATCAGACAATGTCTGGTGCCACGCACTGAAATTGAAGGGGTGGATCAGCGTATTTCTATTCGTGAATTACAAAATCGTTTTGTACAATCCAAGTTGAGTAAGTTGATTGTTTTTGATGAAAACATTGATAATATTCTTGGCTATGTACACCAGATAGACCTCTTTAAAAAGCCACATACTATCCAAGACATCATTCATCCTATTCTCGCAGTTCCGGAAAGTATGAGTGCCGCTGATCTCATCAATAAATTCACGAAGGAAAGAAAAAGTATTGCCTGGGTGGTAGATGAATTTGGCGGTACAGCAGGTATCGTAACCATGGAAGATTTACTGGAAGAGATCTTTGGAGAAATTCATGATGAATATGATGTGGAGGAGTTTGTTGAGAAACAATTGGCCGATGATGAGTTCATTTTGAGTGGAAGATTGGAACTGGATTACCTCAAAGAAAAATATGAACTCGAGTTTCCTGAAAATGAATCAGAAACACTCAGTGGATATATCATCAATAAGCATGAATCTATTCCCAAACAAAAAGAAACCATCATCATTGATGATTATCGTTTCGACATCTTGAACGTGAGCGAAACACGTATTGATACTGTGAAGCTGAAAATATTACGCTAAGATGCGAAGAGCCTATCTCGCAGTTAGTATCGATCATCGACCACATCTTGAATCGGTGATTCAAACCCTTCAAAACTGTCTCAAAAAATATTCCATCAACTTATTTGTTTTTGTAGACCATTATCATTTCAGCTCAAAGGAAGAAGAGAAAATGATGCAAACCGCCATGATGGAAATCGACCGTTCTGACATACTGATCGCAGAAGTATCCGTTAAAGCCATAGGTGTGGGTTTGGAAGCGGGTTATGCTGCTGCCAAAAACAAGCCTGTCTGGTACCTAAGAAATAGGGCGTCCTCGCATTCTTCCACCGTATCCGGCATTGCCAGTGAGCGGATATTCTACCGGGATGAGCAAGATTTATCAGATCAGTTGGCCGGTTTTATCCCTAAATATCATTGAATAGCTTGTAAAATCGACGTTTTTCGTGTTCCTCTTACCCGTAACTTTGGCAACTCCAAAGCAGCGCGGATACATGGCTTTATTCCACAGATACAGAGGACAGGAAAAAGCAGAGATGAGTTTTATTGATCATCTCGAAGAACTGAGACAGCATATTGTTCGCTCTATCATGGCCATTTTGGTGATGGCGATAGTAATTTTTATTTATCGTGATTGGGTTTTTGATAATATCATCACGGGACCTATCAATCCTAATTTCATCAGCTATAAAGCGCTCTGCGATTTTAGTCACTGGGCACATATGGGCGATGCACTTTGTATGCCGCCTGTAAAAGTGGATATGCAATCCACCACTTTTGCCGGACAATTCCTTAGTAGTATTTCCATGGCACTGATTGGGGGTATCATTATTGCTTTTCCTTATATCTTCTGGGAGTTCTGGAAATTCATTAAACCTGCATTGAAAGAGAAAGAATTGAAGAATACCCGCTTTATTATTTTCTGGGTATCCTTTTTCTTCTTTTGTGGCGCTGCTTTTGGCTACTTTTTATTAGGGCCATTTACCTTTAATTTTCTCGGAAGCTTTCAGTTAGGCACACAAGGGCTACTCGTAACCAGGCCTACATTAACTGACTATCTCGACAACCTCACCAACCTCATCCTGGGTTGTGGTATCGCATTTGAGTTACCGGTATTGGCATTTTTGCTGACCAAGATCGGACTGATTACACCTTCGTATTTAAGACGCATGCGCAAGTATGCGGCTGTAATTATATTGGTGGTTGCTGCCATCATAACACCAAGTCCTGATTGGATGAGTCAGCTCATTGTATTCCTTCCATTATTTTTCTTATATGAAGTGAGTATCATCATTTCTGCAAGGGTATCAAAGGAGCAGGAAAGAAGAGAAGAAGAGGAATGGAGTTAAGCGAATGATGCATTGGCATTGCTCCGCTTATACATTTTTTAGCTTTTCGTTGAATCAATACTTTAATTTCACTGTTTAATTTTTAGCCATGAACTACGTGTTTGATGCTTCAAAACCGATTGCCATTGGTTCAGATCATGCCGGTTTTGAGTATAAAGAAGCCATCAAAAAATGGCTCACTGATAAAGGATTTGCCGTAAAAGATTTTGGAGCACCCTCTCTTGATTCGGTAGACTATCCTGATTTCGCCCACCCCACCGCTGCTAGCGTTGAAAAAGGAGAAGCTGCTTTTGGAATTCTGTTTTGTGGAAGTGCCAATGGCGTAGCCATTACTGCCAATAAACATCAAGGTGTACGCGCCGGACTGAGTTGGCAAAATGATGTAGCCTCATTGATCCGTTTGCACAATGATGCGAATGTAATTTGTATTCCTGCCAGATTTGTTGCTTTGTCACTGGCACAACAAATGATCGACATATTCATGACTACAACTTTTGAAGGCGGACGTCATGCTACAAGGGTCAACAAAATTGCCTGTTCATAATTCTTAAACATTGCTTGTATGAAGAAACATTTATTAGTGGCGTTTTTATTCGCTACCATACTGGTATCAGCACAGGATAAAGCATCTCGCTATGCACCTGTTATTAGTACCAAAGGATTAAAAGAAAAACTAACCATTATTGCCGGCGCAGAAATGGAAGGACGTGAAACCGGAATGCCGGGGGAGCGTAAAGCGGCCGCTTATATTGAAGAACAGTTCAAAAAAATTGGATTACAACCTGGTAATGGTAATAGTTATCAAATGAATTATCCCGTATACAGAGATGAAGTGAGCGATAAAAGCTTGCGCGTCAATGGAAGAAGTTTTGAATGGGATAAACAATATTTTTTTAACCTGGGTGCTGTTACCAATGGTACGCTAAATATCAAAAATATTGTTTTTGCAGGTCATGGTATTGTTGATTCTGTTAAATCGATCAATGATTTGGCCGGACTAGATGTCAAAGACAAAATAGTGATGGTATTGGATGGTGATGGAGGTATCGGAAGTACTGCCGGAAGCAGCTTTGCAAAAATGAATGCACTCAGAAGAGTTGGTGCAGCAGGCATGTTAATGATTAGCAGTGTATTTCCCAAAACAACCGTTACAGCCACTATCGGTAATATTTATTTCCGCCAGTCCACCGGTAGTCCTTTTACCATGGTGACCATTTCTCCTGAAATAGCATCTGCTTTATTGGGTAGAACCACCACCCTCAGCATGAATGATTTAAAAGCAGTAAAGAAAGGAACTTATACTGCAGAATTACAACTGATGGTGGCAAAGAAAACCACAACATTAGAAACCAGTAATGTTATCGGGGTATTACCCGGAACAGATAAAAAGGATGAGTATGTTTTCTTAACCGCTCACCATGACCATTTGGGTATGCGTAATGGACAAATCTATTATGGTGCTGATGATGACGGTTCAGGAACCGTAAGTGTAATACAAATGGCTGAAGCTTTTGCAGCTGCCGTTAAAAAAGGCGATCGCCCCAGACGCAGCATTGCATTCATGACCGTAAGTGGTGAGGAAAAAGGATTATGGGGTTCTGAATATTATTCTGATCATCCGATTTATCCATTAGATAAAACTACCGTAAACCTGAACATTGATATGGTAGGACGAGTAGATACGGAAAGACAGACTGCTGATTCTTTAAACTATGTGTATGTAATTGGACATGATAAACTGAGTTCAGAGCTGGCACCAATCAATGAAGGAGCCAATAATAAATATACCAAGCTGACATTAGATTATAAATTTGATGACCCAAAAGATGTAAATAGAATTTATTACCGCAGTGATCATTACAATTTTGCACGTAAAGGTGTTCCTATTCTTTTCTTTTATGATGGTATGTTAAAAGCAGACTATCATAAAGTAAGTGACACGGTTGATAAAATCAATTTTGAGCTCATGCAGAAACGCGTACAAATGATTTATTATACCGCATGGGATATAGCCAACAGAGACAATATGCTGAAAAGAGATATTCCTCTCTCCATGCCCGGCCGATAATCAGTTTTATCAAAAAGATTAATTACTTACCTTACGGAGCCATTACAAATAGATTGTAATGGCTCTTTCATTTAAACATAAAATATGAGAATTATTCTATTATCAGTGTTACTTCTTTCTGCCAGCATAGGTATGGCACAGAAAGGAGACCCCTCAACTTATGCAAGTACCATTACTGCAGCCGATCTGAAAAAACACCTCACCATTATTGCCGGTCCGGAAATGGAAGGACGCAATGCCGCTAGTGAAGGAGAAAGAAAAGCAGCAGCTTATCTGGAAAGTCAATATAAAAGACTGGGATTAAAGCCAGGTAATGGAAATAGTTATTTGCAAAACTTCCCCTTATTTCAAGATGAATTGGCAGAGAAAAAATTATCTGTAAATGGTCGTGTTTTTGAATGGGATAAAGATTATTCCATCGCCATGCAAATGATTGGATCCGGAGAATTTACGTATAACGATGTTGTTTTTGCAGGCTATGGAATCGTTGATTCAACAACAAATGACTATGCCAACCTGAATGTTACAGGTAAAATGGTACTTATACTCGAAGGTTCACCCAATAGCAGTACGCCTGCTAATCCACGAGCTATAACGCCTTACTCTACACTTGGAAAAGTGAATGCAGCCGTAGCAAAAGGAGCAGCTGGTGTTTTGATTGTATCTAAAAATGGCTTCCCCAGAAGAACAGCTACCAATACAAAGGGAGGCATGTCTCTGACTAAATCAAATCCATCCAGAGTAAATGTAGCCAGTGTTTCAGAAGAAGTTGCCAGTGCACTATTGGGAAGAACATCTAAAGTGGGTGTAGAAGAAATGAAAAAATTGAATAAAGGAACTTATAAATCTGAATTCAAGTTAACAGCCATTAAAAAAACCAATGAATTACAGAGTGCAAATGTGGTAGCTGTTTTGCCGGGAACCGATAAGGCCGATGAATACGTATTCATTACCAGTCACTACGATCATGAAGGCATTATCAATGGTGAAATTTATTATGGTGCAGATGATGATGGCTCCGGAACTGTAAGTGTAGTAGAAATTGCTGAAGCTTTTGTGAATGCAAAAAAGAAAGGTGAAGGTCCAAGAAGGACGATTGTATTCATGAATGTATCCGGTGAAGAAAAAGGATTATTGGGTTCTCGTTATTATTCAGAACATCCGATTTATCCTTTGGATAAAACCACTGTTGATCTGAACATTGATATGGTAGGAAGAATTGATCCTACCTATAAAGGCGATTCCATGAACTATGTATATGTAATTGGTGACGATAAACTGAGCAGTGATTTAACACCTATTACCAATGAAGTGAATCAAAAATACTTCAAGATGGAATTGGACAGAAGGTTCAATGATCCGAATGATACCAACCGTTTTTATTATAGAAGTGATCATTACAATTTTGCTGCAAAAGGTGTTCCTATCATTTTCTATTTCAACGGTACACACCGCGATTACCACAGACCAACCGATACGGTTGACAAAATCAATTTTGATCTAATGGAAAAAAGAGTTCGACTTATTTACCATACCGCCTGGGTCATTGCACAAAAAGATACCATGCTAAAAAGAGATATTCCACTGAATATGCCTCCACGCTAAAACAAAAAGCTCCGAATTAAATTCGGAGCTTTTTTTATTCAAACGAGCCTCAAGCTCTCTATTCTTCCCCTTACTATGGACTATGGACCATGAACTATTAGCTATAAACCATTAGCCAACTACCACCCCAACAAATACGCAAAGATCAAAGGCGCTACAATGGTAGCATCACTCTCTACAATATATTTAGGTGTATGAATATCTAATTTACCCCAGGTAATCTTTTCATTCGGCACCGCACCTGAATAAGAACCATAAGATGTAGTGGAATCGCTGATCTGACAGAAATAACTCCAGAAAGGAACATCATGCCATTCCAGATCTTGGTACATCATGGGTACTACACAAATAGGGAAATCACCTGCAATACCACCACCAATCTGGAAGAATCCAACACCCTTACCACCACTGTTCTGACGATACCAATCTGCCAGCCATACCATATATTCAATACCACTTTTTACCGTGCTCGCTTTTAATTCATTCTTGATCACATAACTGGCAAAGATGTTACCGGTTGTGCTGTCTTCCCATCCCGGCACCACGATCGGCAGATTTTTTTCAGCAGCCGCTACAATCCAGCTGTTCTTAGGATCAATTTCATAGTATTGTTTCAGATCGCCACTCAATACAGTCTTGTATAAAAATTCATGCGGAAAATAACGCTCCCCTTTCGCTTCAGCATCCTGCCATTGCTTCAATAAGTGTTTTTGGAGTCTTCTGAATGCTTCTTCTTCCGGAATACAAGTATCAGTTACACGGTTATAATGATTTTCCAATAGATCCCATTCATCCTGTGGAGTAAGGTCTCTGTAATTAGGCACTCTTTTATAATGACTATGTGCCACCAGATTCATCACATCTTCTTCCAAATTGGCACCGGTACAGCTAATGATGGCTACTTTATCTTGACGGATCATTTCCGCCAGACTAATACCCAGTTCAGCAGTACTCATGGCACCGGCCAAGCTAACCAGCATTTTTCCGCCTTCCAGCAAATGGGTTTCATAACCTTTAGCAGCATCCACCAACGCAGCAGCATTGAAATGTCTGTAATGGTGCATAATAAACTGGGAAACAGGCCCTTTCGTCATATTCGGTGATTTTGAGGGGCAAAAGTAATTTTTTTACCCCATACTTAAATAGTATACCATTCTTTAACCATGAATCAAGAGACACCATAAATGTTCTAATACGATTCTAATGAGAGCAGGGAAGAAGTTTTGCTAGTTTTATTGCCCCTGCATGAAACCTGTATATTCCAATAAAGCTTTGGCTGGCTATCCTATACGCCTGCCTATCATTTTGTGGTTTGGTACCACCCTTATCGCTGTTGTATTAGAAATTAGCAGAGGCACTCATGAAATCAATAATTTTTTGATTTACAAAGGCGTATATGAACATACAATCCAACAAATAAATTTATACGCTACTTATCCGCTGGAATATGCTGATGGCAACCACTATGGGCCCCTATTCAGCTTATTAATTGCTCCTTTTACTTGGTTTCCAATATCAGTAGGTTGTGTATTATGGTGTATGGCCAATGCATGGGTACTGTTTTATGCGTTACAACAACTGAATTTATCACAAAAACAATTCTATGTCATCTTATTGATTTCAGTAGTAGAATTAATGACTGCAACCCACAGTGTTCAGTTTAATCCGATGCTAGCGGGGTCAATGATATTATCATACACGCTGGTCAGAAAAAATAAAATACTGCCAGCCACTTTGTTAATTGCTGCCGGAATGCTAATAAAAATTTATAGCATTATCGGTTTAGTACTGTTCTTGTTTACTGATAAAAAAAAGCAATTCGCTTTTTCATTTCTGGGATGGGTTGTTCTTCTATTCATGCTACCAATGCTAATATCATCCAAGGATTTTATCATCCAGTCTTATCAAGACTGGTTTCACTCATTGGTTGAAAAAAACGGTAGCAATATTGATATATCTGTAGCTCCCGGAATGCAGGATATTTCTGTAGGCGGCATGATCAGACGAATCTTTTACCTACAGGATCTTTCTAATTTTTACATTTTAATTCCTGCTGCAATTTGTATTGCTTATCCTCTTACCCGATACCGATATTTTTTCCAACAAGATTTCACATTGACCTATTTCTGTATGCTGATGGTATCGGTAGTTATATTTAGTTCTTCTGCAGAATCGCCTACGTATATCATCCCTATCTCAGCCATTGCAATTTGGTTGTCACTAAAACTACCCCTAAAGAAAGAATATATATTACTATTATCTTTTACTTTCCTTTTTACCATTCTATCTCCAACCGACTTAATGCCTAAAATCATTAGAGATAAATTTTTTGTACAATATGCCATGAAAGCGCTCCCCTGTTTTATTATTTGGATAATGATGATCAAAGAGCTATCCATAAAAAAATATCTGCACGATAGGAGGAGTATTGTATGAAAAAAAAGATATGCCTTTTAATCCCTGTATGTAATGAGGAAAAAAATATTCCTGCCATCATAAACGCAGTTGACAATGTTATTGATTCATCACTGTATGAACATGCTTTCATATTTATTGACGATGGTAGCAATGATAATACTAATGAAGTTTTAAAAACAATAGCAACAGAGCGTACACATGTATTTTTTATCAGTCTATCAAAAAATTTTGGTCACCAAAATGCATTAAAAGCAGGTATCGACTTTATTCCAGACAATGCAGATTGTGTAATTATGATGGATGGAGATTTACAACACCCCCCTGAACTTATTCCACAGATGCTCAAAAAATGGGATGAGGAATTTGATATTGTGTACACTATTAGAAAAGATGCTGACAATATTCCCTTTTTAAAAAAGAAAACAGCATCATTATTCTATAACATGCTCAATAAACTATCTGATGTTCAGGTAGAGACAGGTGCTGCTGATTTTAGGCTGATAGATAAAAAAACATTTCCGGTGTTTAGAAGCTTTAATGAACGAGACTTATTTTTAAGAGGTTTATCAAAATGGATTGGGTTTAAACAGATTGCTATTGAATATATTCCGGGCAGTCGAAACCATGGTCAATCAAAATATACTTATAAAAAAATGGTACGTTTTGCCATGCAAGGCATCACATCATTCAGCACCAAACCATTGTATACAGCAGCATATCTTGGTTTATTCTTTTCACTAACTTCTTTACTGTATGTACCTTATACCATTTATAGCTACTATTTTGGGAAACCCATTTCAGGATGGGCATCTTTGATTGTCACGATTTCATTTTTTGGCGGATTGCAACTTTTGATATTGGGAATCATTGGTCTATATCTGGGTAAACTTTTTATGCAAAGCAAGAATAGACCTAATTATATTGTACGCGAATCAAATCTATAATGTCTGAAAGAAATATACTCCTGAGTTTTGATGTGGAAGAGTTTGATATGCCTGTAGAATATGGGCAAAATATATCTATGCAAGAACAATTAGCCATAGGAAAAAAAGGATTAGACAGTATTTCAGTCATCTTAAATGACTCGACTATACAAACCACTCTTTTTACAACGGCTAATTTTGCAGATCATTACCCGGATACCATCAAGGATTTAGCTAAGCAACACGAAATCGCTTCTCATACCTATTATCACTCAAGTTTTTCCAATGATGATATTGCAGCATCAAAAAATAGGCTTGAGATCATCACAGGTCATAAAATCTATGGATTACGAATGCCTCGTATGCAAAAAGTTGATATGGGAGAATTGAAAAAAGCTGAATACCTATATGACTCGTCAATAAATCCAACTTGGCTACCCGGCAGGTATAACAATATTCACTTACCAAGAACTTTATATACTGAAAATGAAATAACCAGAGTACCCGCTTCCGTTTCTCCCGCTTTGAGAATACCACTTTTCTGGTTAACCTTCAAAAATTGTCCATTAAGCGTTTTTACCCGTTTAGCCATCAAAACATTAAAGAAAGACGGCTATCTGTGTTTATATTTTCACCCATGGGAGTTTACAGATATTTCACAATATCGATTGCCCTTGTTTACAAAAAGATGGAGTAAAGAAATACTCTTAGATCGTTTAACTACCCTAATTGCTGATCTCAAAAAAGAAGGAGATTTTATTTCGATGAATACCTTTATCAATAAAAAAGTCCCGGTATCGTATACCTAGGACTTTTTTCAGATTAACCAAACCAACTTATTTATTCTTATCGAAAATACTTACGTCGCCGTATAATGAAACTTCCAAAATCTTGCGATCTGATTCATTTTCTACCGAAACAAAATATTTTCTTTCCCCATTGAATTCAAATTCAATCGTATCAGTAACTGTATATTTGCTGTAATTCTTTTTAATTTTCTGAATGGCAATCAGGGGTAAACGTTTCAATTCAGTTTTTCTGGAAGTGCCAATTATATCTCCTGATGCACTGAAGAACGCTTCTACCTGTTCTCCTTCAATCGTAAATCTTGCTTTGGTATACGAGTCTGTGACTGTCCAATTAACATCTTTCGCGTCTGCAAATTGAGCTTCAAATGAAGCCAATACTCGATAACTCACTTTTGTTACATCAGAGGCAAATACTTGACCGCCGATCATAGCAGCAATCAAAGTCGTTAGAAAAATCTTTTTCATGTTTTCTGTTTTTAAGTGTACGTATGATGATATATTCCTTTCAGTTGACAAATCAAAACTACTACTTACAATACCCGACATCTATTCTTTATGACCAACGCAATAGAAAGATTATCGCTATGTTATGAACGGAGTTAATCATCATGTTAATACAGGTTAATACCATGCTGAAACCCTTTACCATATTGATTTTAAAAAGATTTCTTAATAAAAAGATAAAAGCCGTTATGATCTGGTTAATTTTTAGAAATGGTGAAGTCATACACAGATCAATAAGCTGTTGTATCTTTAAGCAAAGCCCCAACCATGAGACGTGTTTTTACATCCCCGCTTCTGGCATTGGTTATGCTAGTATTGCCATTTCTTTATTTGGGTATACAATACGCAGTTTTACCTGAAACCGTACCTGTACATTTTAATGCAGCTGGTGAAGCTGATAAGTTTGGAGCCAAATCCTCATTATGGTTACATACTTGTATTTTATCGGTAGTAGCTATAGGTACTTACTTACTCATCCGTAACCTGCATAAGATCGATCCTAAAAAAACAGCCAAGACTTCTGCAGACACTTTACATAGTTTGGCCATGGTTATTTTATTATTTCTTACCGTAATCAATATCACAATTACTTATAGTGCCGTCAGTTATCCTGCCAGATTCAGCATTACAAGAATAGTTTTTCCGGCAGTAGGTCTTTTATTATCATTCGTAGGTTACCAAATGCGTACCATACAGCCCAATTATTTTATTGGCTTGCGTTTACCCTGGACTTTAGAAGATGATGAAAACTGGATCGCTACGCATCAACTAGCGGCTAACCTCTGGGTACCCGGTGGTCTAATCATCGCTATCATTGCCTGGATATTACCCTTTTTTAGTGCTTTTATCATTACTATAGTCATTACGGCCATAATTGTCATCATTCCAACCATATTTTCTTATCGTTTTTTCAGAAAAAAACAAGCATGAACTATCTCGCACATGCATTTTTATCTTTCAATCATACAGGTTTACTGATCGGTAATATGATCAGTGATTTTGTGAAAGGAAAAAAACAATTTGACTATACCAGAGCAATACAAGATGGAATAAGGTTGCACAGAATGATCGATACTTTTACGGATACACATGCGGCAACACAGGCAGCCAAGAAAATATTAAAACCGGCAGTAGGTCCTTATGCTGGTGCATTTATGGATGTTGTCTATGACCATTTTCTGGCCATTGATCCAACAATACTGTCTGAAAAAGAATGGCAGGACTTTGCTGAACAAACCTATACTACTTTGCATGCGCATGAATCATTGCTGCCTGAAAAATTTGCCAGAATGCTCCCTTATATGAGCAGTCAGAACTGGTTATACAATTACCGATACAAATGGGGTATTGAAAAAAGTTTTGAGGGTATAGTAAGAAGGGCTGCTTACTTACAAGACAGCAGTGTTGCCTATGGATTATTTGAAGACCATTATGTGATATTCCAAGAAGCATATAACAACTTTTTTCCTGATGTTAAAAAACTGGCTGTCGGCTTTTCTAACACTTTGTGAAACACTTATGCGGTTATCTTTGCCAAAAATAAATACTACATGAAGTTTCTATTGCTGAGTATTTCATTACTATTCAACATTAGCTTATTTGCCCAACAAAAGCCAACAGATCTGGATAAGTCACCCAT
>JACVCQ010000021.1 GCA_016741945.1 Chitinophagaceae bacterium | reverse complement strand
GCGTTGGATGATGCAAAAGTAGAAGAGATATGTGCCGCAGTACAGGTAGAAACCGGAGAAGTAGTAGTAGCGGCAAATTATAATTGCCCGGGACAATTGGTGATCAGTGGTTCCGTAAAAGGAATTGAAATAGCTTGTGAAAGAATGAAAGCAGCAGGTGCTAAACGAGCATTGGTATTACCGGTAGGTGGAGCTTTTCATAGTCCATTGATGGCTCCTGCGAGAGAAGAATTGGCGGCAGCTATTGAAGCTACTACATTTCATCAGCCCATCTGTCCTGTTTATCAGAATGTAGCAGCAGCAGGCATTACACAACCAGAACTTATCAAACAAAATCTCATAGATCAATTAACGGGTGCCGTTAAATGGACACAAAGCGTTCAAGCTATGGTAGCAGACGGTGCCACTAACTTCACTGAAGCAGGTCCGGGTAAAGTGCTACAAGGGTTGGTGCAGAAAATTTACAAAGAGGCAGTAGTTGGTGGAGTGAATTAGAGTTAAGTTGATAGTTGACAGGAAAAGCAATAATTTTCTTTCTGTCAACTGTCAACTAAGATCTGCCAACTCTCTAAATGTCCAAGCTCCCATTCACCCATTCTGGATCTAAAGTAGCATTGTACTTTTTATAAAAATTAATGGCAGGTTCATTCCAATCCAATACTTGCCAAACCATTCGTTTGAAGCCTTTTTCTTTTGCTTCTTCGATCAAACGGTCAAATAATAATTTCCCGGCACCTTGTCCACGTAATCTTTCTGTTACCAAAAAATCTTCCAAGTATAGGCATTGTCCTTTCCAGGTACTATAACGAATATAGTACAAAGCAAAGCCTTCCACTTTTCCATCAAATTCAGCTACAAATGCCCACCAGACCGGCTTTTCACCAAAACCACTTGTTTCAAAATGTTCAAGAGTAACTGTTACTTCTTCCGGAGCTTTTTCATATAATGCCAATTCATGAATCAACTCTAGTAGTCTTGCGCAATCTCTTCTTTCTGCTCTTCTGATCTGAATATTCATAGTCAATTGATAGATGCTTTATTTTTTTCTTTTGGCAACGAAGTTACCATTGGGTTGTTGGAATGTGAGTTGTGGCACTTCGGTTCCATTCACATCAAATGCAACAAAGTATCCGGTTAATACTTTTATAGCAAATCTATTATTCCCTACAGCAGATAATTCATATTCCGGCTGGCCAGGCACCAAAGCAAATAATGAATTATTCTTAACAGATATCTTTACTACAGCACCACCAAGCTCATACTCTCCTGTAAATTTCTGGAGTTCGTCAGCAGAAGTTTTGACGGTTCTTGGTGTTTTTTTGAATGATAGCGGGTCAATGGTTGGCTCTAGCTTTAATGAGAGTGAATGGATATCACCCGATTCATTCATAAAGAATTGAAAACGTAATGAACTATTTTCAGTAGTATCCGGTTTGCCAATTTTTCCTGCATTGTAAGGTTGGAAAATATCGTAATGAAAATGTCTCAACCATAGGGGCTCATTATCATAAATATGCACAAATAATGAATCATTCTGTTCAACAACTTCTATACTTCCATAACCGGGGTGTGTATAGATACCTTCATATGCTTTTGAAGTATGAGAAGGCTTAGTATTTTTTTGTTGATTGGAACTGAGGGTCTTTTCAGCGGCTTTAGCAGCCTCTTTTGCTTTTCTATTTGATTCAAGAATATCTTTATTCCAATCAAAAAAAGGTAGTTTCAATAAACGGTCTGCCATGATATTGCGAACAATAGATGTAACAGAGGATCCATTTTGATTGGTTAAAACAATAATTCCAATACTGTCTGTGGGGAAGAAACAAGTGCTGGCTGAGAATCCATCAATATTACCACCATGTTCCACCCTGTAATGACCTTTGTAAGAAGCGAGTGACCAACCCATTCCATAGGCTGAAAAAAATACATCAGGTCTCTCTTTAGTAGGGAGTCCGGCTCCTGATACCATTTGGGCAGACATCGCATTACTAATATAACTTGCGGGAATGATTTCTTTTCCTTGATAATTACCTCTGTTAATCCATGTAATCACCCATTTGGCCATATCATTTACGCTACTATTGATGCTGCCGGCCGGTCCCATAGCACCGATATTGAAATTGTCCAGCTTAACAATGATGCTATCTTTTTTTAAGCCATATCCGATTGCAGCATCCTGATCTTTTATGAATTCATCAATCATTAAATTGGTTCTGGCCATACCCAATGGTTGAAGAATACGGGATTTGATATTTTCTTCCCAGCTTTTACCGGTCATTTTTTCTGCGATCATTCCTTGTGTCAGAAACATGAAATTGTTGTACTGCCATTTCTCACGGATACCAAATGTTGGCTGTTGATATCGAATTCTTTGTAAAAGACTATCCCTTGATTTTGTTTTAAATAAATACCAAGAAAAATCATGCCTTGGTAATCCTGTTCGATGGCTCATCATATCACGGATAGTGATATGTTTATCCATATCCTCATTGTAAAATTTTAAACCGGGTAAATATTTTATGGCAGGTTCATCAAAATCTATTTTATGCTCTTTTTGAAGTATGCCTAATAAAGAAGAGGTAAAGGCTTTTGGACAACTTCCAATAGCAAAAAGAGTATTAGGCGTTACCGGTAATTTTTTTTCATAATCACGATATCCAAATCCTTTGGCATAAATAATTTTATCTTTTTCTACAACAGCAACTGCAAATCCTGCTGCTAGCTGATCTTTTAAAACACGCTCAAAAATGGTATCCAACCCTGCAAAACGATCTTGCTGAACGACAGGTATAGTTCTTTTTTGCGCATAGGTAACAGATGTAAGAACTGTTACTGCCACCAATAGAAATTTTCTCATATGGTTGTTTTAAAGATTATTAGTCTCAGAACTGCAGTTTTTATTACAATGATTTATTGTAATGCTTGATCCAAATCAAGAATAATATCTTCTATATTTTCAATACCAACACTCAAACGAATCAAACCATCTGTAATACCATATTTAATTCTTTCTTCTCTGGGAATTCCAAAATGACTCATGCTGGCAGGGTGAGATACCAATGTGTCTACGGTTCCCAATGAAATGGCTCGTACACACATCTGTAATCGGTTAATGAATTTTTTGCCTGCTTCCAGTCCGCCTTTTAATTCAAAACTCATCACAGCTCCGGGTAATCGCATTTGTTTTTTGCAAAGCTCATAATCAGGATGCGAAGAAAGACCGGTAAAATTTACTTGAGCAATAGCAGGATGTTTTTCTAGAAATGCTGCAACAGACTGTGCATTGGCACAATGTCTTTCCATTCTAATCTCTAGCGTTTTCATTCCCTGTGTCAATAAAAAAGCATCGAATGGATTACTATTACCACCTAGTAATACATGCCATTTCCAAACAGAAGTTCTCATTTTTTCTAGATCCTTACCAAGAAGTACACCTCCAATAGCAGTACCATGTCCATTTAAAAATTTGGTCGTAGAGTGAAATACATAGTCTACGCCAAATTTGAAAGGCTGTTGTAAGTAAGGTGTAGCAAAGGTATTGTCAACGCTGACGATCAAGTTTTTGCTCTTAGCAATTTTTGTTAGTGCAGCAATATCTACGCATTGTATGGTAGGATTAGCCGGTGTTTCAATATGTATAAGTTTGATTTGTGGATGTTGTTGTAAAGCCTCTGATACAAGATTCAAATCACGCATATCTACAATGATCACTTCAATACCAGTAGCTGCTAACACTTTGGTCATCAATTCTTGAGTACCACCGTATAAAGAATAGTGAGATAATATCGCATCTCCTGTTTTCAAATTACTTAGAAACAATGTAGACATTGCTGCTTGTCCACTGGAATGTAATAAAGCTTTCAACTGTAAAGGCTGTCCTGCTTCATTTTTCAGTCCAAAAGCTTCGAGGGCAGCAATGGTTTCTTCTGCTGCGGTGAAAGTGGGATTACCCCAACGACTATATACCCTTGTTTTATCACTCCCAGCAAATCGATCCATTCCATCTTCAGCGGTATCAAAAGTAAATGTTGATGTGGCGAAAATGGGAGTCAGGTGTGCATCTTCGGCATTTTTATGTCCGGCAGCATGCATGGCAGTCGAACTAATTCCTTTGAATAAAAATTTTTCAGACATTCTTTGTAAATTGAAGGGATCATTAATTCTATAACATCAAATGTAAGACGAAAATGAAGCAAATACTACTCTCTTATGTGGCTTATGAAGGCTGGGCCAATGAACAATTGCTGAATTTAGCCGTACAGTTATCACCGGAGGAACAAAATCGCGAAATCGTGAGCAGTTTTTCTTCTTTGCACAAAACCTTTCTACATATGTGGGATGCCTCTAGTGGCTGGTGGCAACGGTTGCAAATGCATGAAAATATTGTAGTGCCAAGTTTGACTTTTCACCCGAGTATGAAAGACATTAGTAATGGATTGTTACATCAAAATAAACAATGGGAGCAATTTGTTGAACAGGCAACGGAAGATATGTTGGGTGCTTCATTACCATATAAGAATATGAAGGGACAAAGTTTTCTGCAACCTTTATCAGATATCATCATACATCTAACAAATCATGGTAGCTATCATCGTGGACAGGTAACGACTATCTTACGGCAGCTGGGTGTTGATAGAATACCGCAGACAGATTATATTGTGTTTAAGAGACAACGGGGGTAGGGAGTTAAAGTGAAAGGTGATAGGTTATTTCGTTTCACCTTTCACCTTTCACTTTTTTATTCTCAATCCTGCTCTTTTAGCAATATTAGACCATTGGTAATATTGGAAGGTTTTATCGGTGCTCATCGCTACAAATAAGCCTCCTTGGAACCCTGGTAGGGAAAAAGAAGTAACATCACTACCATCACTTTGATTGGTTGATAACGGAATAGAACTTATTAAATGGTGTTGATGTGGATTTTCTTTTGCACCTTCTCTTGGATAAATATTGAACTTGTTGGCTGATTGGTTTGAAACAAGAATATATCCTGTTCCATCATCGAACTTGTAAATAGATATTCCTTCATTGTCTTCAAGATACTCGCCTTTTCCAAATATGGCTAACTCTTGATTTCCTTTTTTAGGATCTGCATAGTATTTGCGAATGCCGAATTGTTCGTCAGAGTAATAGACGTAGCCTAATTCATTATCTACGGCGATGGATTCTATTTCCTTTTTACCAGAAAATTTCCCAAAAGTTCTTACTAATTCCATTTTCAGTTTACCTTCTCCATTATCCAATAACTGATATTGTTCCAGATAGCCATCTAGCGGACCATTCTTACGTCCAACAATAACAAAGATTGATTTATCTGAAGGTCGTGTGTATAGTGCGATTCCCATGGGACTGCGAAGCGTATCTTTTGTAAACACTTCAATTCCACCGTTATCCAAGGCCTTCATATCAGGCATACTAAATATTCGGACACTATTTTTATCTCTTTCAGTAGCAACAACTATATCAGTTGGTTTGCCATTCAATAGTAAGTCATAGGCAACGTCTACATTGTTCATTCTTTTTAATCCCAGTATCGATTTTTCATGGATGATCTTTCCCTGTAAATTAAATACATATAAACCGCCATTGTCTTTATGTTTATCGGTTCCAATGATGAAGCTATTAGCAGGATTATTTCTGTCAATCCAGATGGCAGGATCATCCGTATCATCAAAAACAGTATCTGTTACTATTGCCGGAATAAGAGCGGTAGTATCTATTGGATTTTTGTTTTCAGTTTCTTGGTTTTTACAAGCTGAAAATAAAATCGTTAATATAAAACTAGCAACTATGATTCGCATGGTAATTGATTAGCTACATAAAACCCCGGATTAACCGGGGTTTTATGTACAAGTAATATAATTTTTTATTTGCTGATATCGAATTTTAATCCAAAGTTAAATCTAGGACCATAATATTCAAGTTGAGCAGTTCTTGATTTATCTCCTTGATAATAACGCAGCGGTTGGTTGGTTAAGTTATTTGCCTCAGTAAAGATTCTTGTTTTTGGACTGATGGCATAAGAAGCATTAAAATCCAGAAAGAACTGTTTGTCGTAATAACGATCGTTGAATGAATCAGCATTATAACCCGCATCATCACTATCATCAACGTAGGCAGATGTATAGTTAGCTGAAATACGTCCTACAAACTTGCTGTTTTCATACGATAAAGAAAAATTAAAAATATGTGGAGCAGCACCTGGTAGTTTTACATTATTTCTTACCAATACACCGGATCCATCATAAATACCGTCTGCTTTTGAATAGGTGTATGTATAGTTAAAATACACGCCAAAACCTTTCCAAATGCCGGGTAAAAAATCTAATTGTCTTTGTGCAGCTAGTTCAAAGCCAAGTACATCAGCACCATCTCCATTTCTACGTTGTGTGAATTGCCAAATATCTCCGGGTGCAATAGGGTTATTAACTGTTGGAAAATCATTGGTAAATGCAGCTTGAGTATATCTCTGATCAACATAGGTATAAAAAAAGCGGTCGATATTTTTATAAAAGACTCCCCCTGAAATAAGGCCTACAGACTTATAATATTTTTCAAACATAATATCTGCATTCCAAGATCTTACCGGCTCCATTTTTGGATTACCTGCACTGAGTTCCTGATCATTTGGGTTGATATTGAAGAAAGGAACCAAGTCATAATATCGTGGACGAGCTATAGAACGGGTGATGGCGCCTTTTACAACCGTATTATTATCTATTTTATACCTGATATTTACATTAGGCATAAAGTCTGTGTAGCTGTTTTTGAAAGTAGCAATACCTTTCAATTGATCCCCATCTTCAACAATATTGCCAGAATAGTTAATACTTGTTCTTTCTATTCTAAGGCCAATATTGGCAGATATTTTTTCCGAGAAATCTTGTTTTAAATCAACATAACCTGCAGTTATTGTTTCTTTTGCATTGTAGTTGCCTGATAAATATTCACCAGGTTGGTCAGATTCGGTGAATTTGCTGGCATCTTTAAATGCAAGACCTCCGAGAAAGCCGGGAGAAATAAATGGTCCAGCAACAAACTGGCTTCCTGGATAAAACTCTGACATAGTTTTATCAACAAGAGGCATGATGCTAATATTTGCAAATTCTTGGGCTGTTGTTCCTATTGGGGTATAAGAGAAAAAGCTATTGTCTCTTACTTTTTCCTTTGTTCTAAGACGTGCCCCAAATTTCAATCTACCTGGTTGACCAGAAATGAGACTTGCCGGCAGCTCAAAATTCAATTTTGCATTGATATCTTCCTCAAATTGGTCTTGAAATTCTTCTGTTAATTCATTTCTTCTGGTATATGCAGATAATGCTGTTGTATTCGTTAAAAGTGGTTTTCTTAGATCAGCAATATTCTGCGAGATCGTAATATTTCTTCTACCCAATGAGATATATCTTTCATTCGGTCTTACTTCTGATGCCTTAGCCAATTGAACACTCCAGTCGGTTTTTAATTTTCCAAATACATGGTCTCCTTTCACTGAAAGTGATCGTACACGCTGATCTTCCAATCTGCGATCATCAACCCTGCCTCCGGATATCCCACCTTTTGTTTGTCTTAAAACTTCACCTACATTGTATCCACTGATATTACCAGAAGCATCATATAAAAGGTCAGTTGCTATATTCCCACGAAAACGTTGGCGGAGACGAAAACGATTTTCTTTATCATCTCTCCAGTTATAACTACCGGTTACAGTAATTACATGTAATGGACTTATCTTATAATCAACAGTAGCAGTAATACTTCTGCGAATTCTGATCAAGTCATAAATTCTCAAGTCATGGTCGCTTACAAATGGTTTACCGTTTCCGTCTTTACTCCATACTGCTTCAAGATTATCGGAACCAAATTCATTTCTATTATATGTTCCACTTACAACATAACCCAACTTATTTTTTGCGAATCTTGCACCAGTGATGAAGTTGATTGTCCCGATAAAAGAAGATCTAATAGGATTATAACCTCCAGCAACGGTAGCAGAAAATCTTTTTCCATTTGGTGCTGAACGGGTAACCAAATTTACAGAACCTCCAATGGCATCTGCATCCATATCAGCCGTCAATGTTTTACTTACTTCAACAGTTTGAATCATATCAGCAGGAATTAAATCCATCTGAATACGTCTATTATCACCTTCAGCAGATGGAATACGTTCACCATTCAGTGTTACTGAATTAAATTCAGGTCCCATTCCTCTTACAATAATATTTCTGGCTTCACCCTGATCATTTTGCATGGTTATACCAGGTACACGTTTAATGGCATCACCAATATTGGCATCAGGGAAACGACCAATTTGGTCGGCACTAATGATATTGCTGATATTATCACTATTCTTTTGTTGGTTCAATGCCTTGGCTTGGCCTTTCAATCTATCGCCAAGTACAATCACATTCGAGAGAATGGTCACACCTGATTCAAGATTCGCTGTGATCTCGATAACTGAACCACTTGTTTCAATAGTTTTAGAGTAATCTTTATAACCCAAATAAGTGATGTTTACGATATGTTTTCCTCCGGGTACATTATAGAATGTGGCGATCCCGCTATTATCTGAAATAGCTACATACTTTTTATTGTCTAGAGATACATTGGCTCCCGGTAAGTTTAGTTTCTGTTCATCCAATACTTTGATTTTGATGATTCCGTTTTGTGCATGCAGTGTAACGGACATCAAAATAATGATGATACTGAGATAGAAATTTTTCATAAAGTAGTTTTAGGTTTCAGTTGCTTTTCAACCGCCGCAAAAGTATCTGATCCCTTATCCTACATTCATTTTTAGAAATTATACTTCCATGACCATATTGTTAAGTAATTGTAAAGTATGTATGTGTAATAAAAAAGGATAAGAAGATTTTAGTTCTTATCCTTATCATCAGTCAACATGAAATTATATGGTATACACTCTACCATGCACCATGGACTATAGTCCATGGTAGGCAATACGTGTGCTCATTTCACCTCTCACTTTTCACCTTTCACTTTTCACAGAGCTATTCTCCATCATATCCCCACTTCACCCAAGTAGCGCCCCAGGTAAAGCCACCGCCAAATGCTGCTAGTACAATATTATCTCCCTTTTTTAATTGTTTTTCCCAATCCCATAAGCATAGAGGTAAAGTTGCAGCAGTGGTATTGCCATATTTCTGAATATTGATCATCACTTTGTCTTTGGGCAATCCCATGCGGTTGGCAGTTGCATCAATGATACGTAAGTTGGCTTGGTGTGGTACCAGCCAAGCAATATCATCACCCGTTAATCCATTTCTTTCCAATAATTCAGCACTAACATCTGCCATTCCTTTTACTGCAAACTTGAAAACGGCTTGTCCTTCCTGATAAGCAAAATGTTCTTTAGCCATTACTGTTTCAACAGTAGCCGGTTTTACAGAACCTCCCGCTTTCATGTGTAAATAGTGTCTTCCGCTTCCGTCACTTCTCAGTATACTATCCAACACTCCGGTACCGTCGGTCGAAGGCTCTAATAAAACTGCACCGGCGCCATCACCAAAAATGATACAAGTGGCGCGATCGGTATAATCAATAATGGCACTCATTTTATCTACGCCTACTACAATCACTTTTTTAAATCTTCCACTTTCAATATACATAGCACCGGTAGTCAATGCATATAAGAAACCACTGCAAGCAGCACTCATATCATAGCCCCACGCATTAGTAGCTCCAATCTTATCACAAATGATATTAGCGGTAGCCGGAAATACCATATCAGGGGTTACGGTGGCACAAATAATACAATCTATGTCCAGTGGACTCAAATTTTTTTTGGCTAGAATTTCCAAAACAGCCGGAACTGCCATATCACTGCTGCCTTTGCCGGGTTCTTTTAGAATTCTTCTTTCTTCAATACCTGTACGTGTACGAATCCACTCATCATTGGTATCTACCATTTTTTCAAGATCAAAATTTGTGAGTTTGTCTTCGGGTACATATCCACCTACTGCGGTGATGTTTGCTGTTATTTTATTCATGTAATCTTGTGTTAAAAGCGTCTAAAAATTCTTTTGGTGTTTGGATTAAAATGTCTTTTGATCTGAACTGTTTAGGGTTTCTGGTTACGATTGAGTGAAGTTCATGAATCGTATAAGCACATTCCAATTGAATTGCGTCTTCAAAATCAGGTTGTTGATTTTGAAGTGCTTTATCAATGATCAGGTCATCAACAGCGATTGTTTTGATGAGTTCACGCATATCTTTCATGGCCATAAAGGCTTTCGTTTTTCCTTTCATTTTTGCCAATAAGTAAAATATGGTTGTATAACTAATGGCAGAGCAACTGAGTTCTATTTCCTGCTCATAGGCTAGTTCCATAATTTCTTCCGCTTCTTTGTCAAAAGGCTCTCTCTCAGCAAAGAAGTCGAACAGGACATTGGTATCTAAAAATATTCGAGTCATTTGTTGTACTTATCCCAAATAGCTTCTATAATAATTTCCTTATAATCCCTCTGATCGTCATTTTTAAAAGCCCCATGCCATCGTTTGATATGAGGCGGAAGCTTTGACTTTCTTTTTTTGGATGGCTTTGTAATGGCTTTGAGATAAGATTCAACCAACTGGGATACACTTCTGCCAGACTTTTGCGCATACTCTTTCGCGTCTCGAATGACAGATTCATCTATCGAAAGGGTCAATTTCGCCGACATACGTATAAATTTTCTACAAAGATACGTATAATCTCTAAGCTTTTACCCTTATTTTTGGTAGCAATATGATTGCATTTGTTAGAGGTAAATTTGCTGTTAAAACACCCGCTAGACTGGTCGTTGACGTAAATGGGGTAGGCTATGAACTACAAATCAGCCTGAATACCTATGGGGCTATTGCCAATGTTGAAAACGGACAATTATACACTTATTTACATATTACTGAAAATGCACAAACATTGTTCGGTTTTGCCGATATTGCAGAAAAAGAGCTATTTCTGCAATTGATCAGTGTATCAGGAGTGGGTGCAGCTACTGCCAGAATGATGTTGTCTGGAATGAAACCTGATGAAATCATCAGGGCCATCGTTCAAGGTAATACGAAGCAACTGGAAGGAATAAAAGGAATTGGAAAAAAATCGGCGGAAAGATTAATTGTTGAACTGAGAGATAAATTAGGTAAACAATCTATGGAATCTCCAATTTCAGGTGGTATTATTATGAATACACCTGATATGGATGCGGTTCAAGCCTTGATTGCTTTAGGTATTGGCAAACCGCAGGCAGAACAGGCTATTAAAAAAACTATGTCAATCATACCTGCAGATGCTTCACTGGAACTGATCATCAAACAGGCACTTAAAAATTTATAGTCTATCGCTTACACTTCTACTTAAACAAGTGCACTGCTTTGCGTTTATTGTCTTTATTTGCTTTTTTATTGCTGCTAATGAGTCATGCACCTGCATCAGCTCAGCAACAAGATAGTTTGCGCTATCCCATTAGCGACAGAAGGGGTGATGCTTTGAGTCAACAAAGCAAAAACCCTTTTGATCTTCGAGATACTGCATTGATTAAAAGAACTATCGAATACGACCCCAAAACAAAACAGTACGTTATTGTAGAAAAGATTGGTAATCGCTATTACAGGACACCTACCAATATGAGTTTTGAAGAGTTCTGGAGAATGCAGGCTAGGGAACAAGAGAGAGCTTATTTCAAAAAAAGAGCAGATGCTCTTACCTTATTGAATAAAAAAGTAGCGCGTCCCAAACATGAAGTATACAAAAGTTTGTTTGATCGCATATTCGGATTAAATGATGTTGTCAATAGATATGCTGGTGATATCAAAAATAATATTGATGATGCCCGTAATGCAGCCAATGACCTCAATAAACTCAAAATCGATATTCGACCAACAGGTGATGTTAATATTCTAGCCGGTTATCAGGGACAAAATATCAAAAATCCAACTCTACCTGAAAGAGCCCGGAAAAATGGTGGTTTTGATTTTGATATGAATGCTAATCTGAATGTAAATGCGAATATTGGAAACAAACTAAAATTTCCAATCAACTATAATACACTCTCTAATTTGAACTTTGATAATCAGTTGAAACTTGATTATAAAGGAATGGATGATGAACTTATTAAAAGCATAGAAGCAGGGAATATTTCTTTTCAATCAAGGGGTACACTCATACCTAGTGCACAGAATCTTTTTGGTATTAAAACACAATTACAGTTTGGGAAGCTTTTTGTAACAGGTGCATTGGCGAATCAGCGTTCTAGTCGACAATCAGTGGCATTACAAGGAGGAGCTGCTGTTCAGAACTTTCAAAAGCGTTTGGATGATTATGAAGAAAACCGACATTTTTTATTGGGTCAGTACTTCAAAGATAACTTCAATAAAACGATGGCTAACCTGCCGGTTGTAAACTCGCAGGTGCAAATTCAAAGAATTGAGGTATGGGTCACAAACAGAACTGGGGCTACAACAGAAGCTCGTGATATTGTTGGTTTGATGGATTTAGGTGAAACAAGACCCTTCAATACTTCTATTACATCACAAACCAATAATCCACTTCCCTTTAACGGTGCTAATAACTTATACCCCTCTCTTGCAGGTGACCCAAATAGCCGGAATCCTTCTTTTATTAACACCTTATTACTATCGAGAGGATTAAGACCGGTAGATGATTATGAAAAAACCTTTGCAAGAAAACTTGCACCTACCGAATATTCGTTTAATCCACAAGTAGGCTTTGTATCAATCAATACCCAATTACAGCCCGATGAAGTATTGGCAGTAGCTTTTCAATATACTTATAATGGACGCGTCTATCAAGTAGGTGAATTTTCACAGGATGTAGCATTGGATTCAACCGGTGGGGTACAAAAAGTATTATTCCTAAAATTATTGAAAGCTACTTCCCAAAGAATACAACTACCTATATGGGGCTGGATGATGAAAAACGTATATTCTTTGGATTTATTCGGAGGAATACAAAGAGAAGATTTTAAGCTCAATGTACTCTATGAAGAACCTAGTGGTGGTTTGAAAAGATATTTACCTGAAACTTCTCCAGCTGCTAATGGTCAACCTTTATTGAGGATTCTGAATTTGGATCGATTGAATAATCGAAATGATCCACAACCCGATGGGGTATTTGATTTCATTGATAATTTCACAGTACTACCCCAAACAGGAAAAATCATTTTTCCAGTATTAGAGCCTTTTGGTCGAGATCTTGATACACTTGCATTTTCCGGATTGCCTGTATCCGTAAAAAACAAATACGTGTATTATTCATTGTATGATTCCATCAAAGCCATTGCTCAAACATATGCGAATCTGAATCGATTTGTCATGCAAGGACAAGTAAGAGGAAGTAGTAGTGGATCTGAAATCTATCTCAATACATTCAATATTCCACAGGGTTCTGTTACAGTAACTGCGGGGGGACAAATATTGAAAGAGGGATCTGATTATACTGTTGATTATAATTTAGGTACTGTTAGAATATTGAATGCAGGTATTTTAAACTCAAATGTTCCGGTGAATGTTTCTTTTGAAAACAATGCAGGGTTTGGTATGCAACAAAGAGGCTTTAGTGGATTACGATTGGATTATATTGCTAATAAAAAACTGAGTCTGGGCGCTACTTCTGTGCGATTGGGTGAACGACCTTTCTTTACTAAAATGGGATATGGTGATGATCCGATTCGTAATACGATGTATGGACTTGATTTTAGTTATCAGTCGGAATTACCAGGTTTAACGAGACTATTGAATAAACTTCCCTTTTATTCTACAAAAGCTACATCGGCAATCAATGCATATGGAGAAGCTGCTTTCTTAAAACCCGGTCATCCGCCCCAAATTGGCAGGGGAGAACAAGGATTGATCTTTATTGATGATTTTGAAGGAACAAGAACCAGTATTGATCTTCGTTTTCCGTTTGTTGCTTGGGCTTTGGCATCAACACCTCAGGGTAATACAAAGTTTCCGGAGGCAACACTTACGGATTCTATTGATTACAATTTTAATCGAGCTAAACTGGCATGGTAAAATATTGAAACGGTCACTTTACAAAACCTGACGTGG
>JACVCQ010000020.1 GCA_016741945.1 Chitinophagaceae bacterium | reverse complement strand
TCAAAAGAAAAAGAAAATTTGCCGCATTTGTAAACAACGACAATACCAAATTCGAAACCCTCAACTGGAATGAAATAAATAATTATAGCGGCGGTTCTGATAATATGATGGTGATGGATGATGGTGGTATCGCCATTTTTGATGGTGGTGGTGATGATTTCAGTTATGGACAAGGGTTACC
Source organism: Chitinophagaceae bacterium (assembly GCA_016741945.1). Classification (GTDB taxonomy): domain Bacteria; phylum Bacteroidota; class Bacteroidia; order Chitinophagales; family Chitinophagaceae; genus Sediminibacterium. The sequence goes on along the minus strand of JACVCQ010000020.1, from coordinate 14,016 downwards.
TACTTCTACAACGGGTGGATTGTTGTTTAGTAATAAATGGAACCAAGACAAACACAATATCAATAACTCCTATCAATACAATAACCTGAATGTACGTGGTAGAAACAGAACCAGTACCCAAACGATCTTGCCGGATACTACGTTCTTCAATACACAAGACCAGAATTTTGTAAGTGATAGAAGACGTAATCGCATCAACAGCAAGTATGAAGTAAAGCTTGATTCAACCAGTACTTTGAAAATGACACTGACGGGTTCTATCATCAACAATAGAAATGCCAACAGCTTTTTAGGCAAAGCCATCAGTGAAGAAGGACAATTGATCAATCAATCAGACAGAACAACTACTAATGATGGTGAAGACAGGAATTTATTGGGTTCCTTACAATGGCAGAAGCGATTGAAGAAAAAAGGAAGAACGATCTCATTCAATGGTGACTTTTCCATCATGAATAAAAAGAACGATGGCTTTTTATTTGCGAAGAACGATTTCTATGATAAAAATGGCAACTTGGTTCGTCAGGATAATCTAGATCAGTTCAAAACCAATACGGAAAATCTTTCCGGTGTGAACGGACGTCTTGCTTATACCGAACCGCTTTGGAAAAATACTTTCCTAGAGTTGAATTATCGCTTTGCATTCAATCGAAATGATGCTGAAAGAAATACCTTAGAACGCACTGCACCTGGTGGTAAATATGAAAATGTAGTTGACACACTGAGTAACCACTTTATCTATAACAACAACAACCATACGGGTGGTTTTACATTTAGACTGAATGAGAAGAAGTATAGTATCTCTGTCGGCACCTCTCTTGGTTCTGCCAGATTCAATTTAGATGATGTGAATACAGGTGCCAAACGTAGCATTCAGTTCACAAACTTTCTTCCTACTGTGGGCTTCACTTTTAACCCCAAAAAACAAACCCGAGTAAGGTTTAATTATAATGGAAATACAAGAAACCCTACACTGCAACAAATTCAGCCATTCATCGATAATATTGATCCTTTGAATATTACGATTGGCAATCCGAATTTGAAACAAGAATTCAGACATAATTTTAATGTCAACTTTAGTGACTATAAGGTTTTGAAAAGTAAAAACCTTTATTTCAGTGCCAATTTTACAACAACCAATAATGCGATCACCAATTCAAACTTTATTGATAGTATAGGAAGAAGAGTAAATCAGGCTATTAATGTGAATGGCAACTATTCAGGTAATTTGTGGAGCAGTTATGGATTTGACATCATTCCTTCTTACAACTTAAGTTTTGGATTTAATCCGAGTATCAGCAGATTTGTAAACCGTGTGAATGGATTGGAAAATGTGAGCACCAATAATAATCTGGGCTTTAATGTTAATTTGGGGCATTGGACGGAGAAAAAGCTAAGCTTTTATATCAGCTTCAGCGCTACACATAATCAATCAAAATCATCTATTCGTCCGAATGTCGTAACAAAATTCTGGTCTTATACTTCCTACTCAGATGTTTCGTTAAAGCTTCCAGCCAAATTATTCTTCCAACTGAACGGACAGCTTACGATGTATCAGAGAACTGAACAGTTTGCAAATTCAGCGAATGTGTATCTGGTAAATAGTTCTTTGAAGAAAACTTTTGGAAAATCAGATAAACTGGAGATGAAAGTATCCATTAATGATATTTTCAATAACAACCAGAATATCCGAAGAAATATCAGCACCAACTTTATTACGGAAACCATCCAACAAAATATCCAGCGTTTCTGGTTGTTTACCATTGCCTATAACTTCAGTAAAAACGGAAAACCTACTCAAGGATTCTAAAAGATTAAACCATGAAAAAATTAATAACTTTATTATTCATGTTTGCTTGCTTGAATAGCTTTTCACAAGCGAGATTCATCAGTTCTGGCAGAATAGAGTTTGAACGGAAATACAACCAACACAGTCAATTCGAAGGCGAGGGAGACAATATTTGGATTGGCGAGATGAAAAAAAACTTTCCCAAAATGGTAACCGATTTTTATGAATTGAAATTCAATGCTGAAAAATCTGTCTACAAACTCTTGAAAGAAAATCCTGACAATAAATATTTATGGATGGGTAAACCTAGTGAATCGGATGTTGCCGTGAAAGACCTTTCCAAAGGAACTCTATCGATTCAAAGAGATGTATTTGAACAAACTTATATCATACAAGATAGTCTTCGGCAGTTAGAATGGCGCATGACAAATGAAACCAGAACCATTGCCGGTTTTGAATGTAAAAAAGCAGTGACACGTATCTGCGACTCGGTATATGTAGTCGCTTTTTACACAGATCAAATTCTGGTGAACAGTGGCCCGGAAAGTTTTAGTGGTTTGCCCGGCATGATCCTAGGATTGGCAGTGCCGAGATTACATACCACCTGGTTTGCAACAAAGGTGGAATTGATTGAACCCACTCCTGCGCAGCTCTCTCCTAATCAAAAAGGAAAGAAAGCTAGCTGGCAACAAGTGTCTGCAGACCTAAACAAAGCCATGAAAGATTGGGGGCGTGGGGCGGATAGGATTCTTTGGAATGCTTTGTTGTGATGTTAATTTTATTGCCACTGTCGAATGGACAGTGGCAATAAAAACTATTTATTCGCTCTCATTCTCTTAGGCCCATACCACAACCAAAACCCTGTAATGGTAAAGAGCAACAAAGCCAACCCCATAATAGTGGTATAGATCAACTTAAAAGTTCCGGAAGGAATATCTAGATAATGGTCTACCAAAGAACCATCGTGAATCTTCTCAATATAATCTGCTCTTCGTTTCTCTATATGCAACAATGCACCGGTAGCAGCATCTATTTGCACAGCCGTAAAATGATCTGTAAATAAAAATTTCACCATTCCTTTTTCCGGTCTGAAATCAATGCGATCGATGGTGGTTGATAAGGTGCTATCAGACTGTTTTAAATAATAAACTGCCTGTTCACTCAAACTATCTACCGACAACCAATCTTTAGACAAGGTTGAACTACCTTTATATGATTTCGCTAATAGCAGTCCCTTGCTATTTTTCTTCCATCCCAATAATAATCCGGTAACCGCCACAACAAAAAAGAAGACAAACAATAACGCACCTGTAACCCTATGAATTTTTCTGAATACCCTTAGAACCTTGGCCTGTTCCTGCCGTTTTGTTACATGATCTAACATGATTGCAATTTTGCTGAAGCGCTAAATATATCCAATATCAAGTAATATGAACTGTATTTTATGCCGACCGGATTAACAAGGTTTTAAAAGATGCATATCATTCAAAATGCTGCAGATTCACTGCTTTATAGCTCCATTTATCAAGTGTTCCATTGAAGCTTACCGTGATCCATTCTTTTACAAAAGGGTTCCAGACAACACCCCATAAATTATTTTTCCCATCACCTCCTGTGTATAACAAATTCCCTTCCCGATCCCATACACGCAATTGATCACTCGCAGTAGCTAATAATGAACCATCATGATTCCATTTCATATCCCGGTACTCCATTTTACTTTTCTTGATGGTTTTGAATAACTTTCCTTCCGTAGTCCAAAACTGTAATAACGTAGGTAATCCTTCTTCCTCATGACCATAATCTCCACTCACAAAGAAGAGTCCATTCGGATGCCATTCTACCGTTAATACCCCTGTGGCTTCTTCTCTGTGTTTTAAGACCGATAATTTTTTCCCACTCATATCATAAATACGGATATCATCTCCACTCACTAGTAATAAATTTTTAGACGGATGCCAGTCTAGGTCAAAATAACTGTTGTTATCTTCTTTAGGAATGGTTCTGATCAATTCTCCTTTTTCATTCCATATTTTGATCAGGTGATTATCTGTTGCTGCTAAAAATTTTCCATTATAACTCCAACTGATCCCCCTGCCTCCCGATGCTACACCTACTAAAGGAATAGAATCACCTGTTAGCATATTCCTCAAATGCATTTTTTTATCACTGGTAGCTACGGCTAATAATTGTCCATTGGGTTGCCATTCCATTCGCCTGATCATGGAATTGACAGGAAAGGTTTTGATCAGTTTTAAATCTTTGTATTGATACAACCTGATTTGTTGATCATCACCTCCTGTTACTACAAATCGACCACTGGGATCTATGGCTACCGTCCACAATCCTTTCCCCGGTGATGCCATCACTGAAAACGAAATCCATAAACTGACTATCAAAAAAGTGGCCCGAAGCATATATATTCATTTAAACCTGTAACCAAGCGGGAGAACTATCTGTAGGAGTATTGATAACGATGGGAATACCATCGGGTGATACCAATCGAATAGACAACATTCCCAAATGCGATTCATAAGGACCTTCAAATAGTATTGATTGTACTGTCAACTGCTCCATCATTGATTTCAGGTCGTCGGTAATAAAACTGAGCTGTGTAATACCTTGGGGCATATGTTTAGATACATTCAAATCCATCCCGGGTTGTCCACTGCTGAAAACCGTCAATCCATCTTGCTCAATAGCCGGTGGAAGCCCTAGTAACTTGAAGAAAGCACTGGTGTACAACAGATCCTGTGATCCCATTTCAATTTCATGAATGCGTATTTTCATGTACGGGTTGCTATTCAATAGGTTTTTCTTTTTTTACACCCATCATACCCACCATCATGATCAATGCGGTTAATACAATTACTTGAATGATGAGTGAGTTATCAACCATCGGCATTCTGTCTTCAGGTAAGATAGAGAGAAATAAAAGAATCGTAATCAATCCCCTGGGTGCTATGAATAATAAAGGGAAAAGTGGCAATCTCGATATTTTCAACTGTATAGTCCTAATCAAAAAAATAACTACCACTACAATACCCGCCCATAAAAGTGTTTGCAGGTTTAACAGATCTGCTGTTTCAAGTAGGTAGCCAAAGAGTATAAAAAAGAATGTTCGTATTACAAATGCTGCTTCGGTAGCTATTTCTCTGAACTTATGTACCTCTTTATCCAGACTATCGGGTTTTAATAAAGCGATCCATTTGTATTTTTTTAACTCATCTAAGTTTCCTAAAAATATTCCAAACAGGAGAATGAATAATAAGGAGGGTAAATGATAGATTTTAGAAACAGTATAAATCAAGATCAGCATCACCATAATAGGGATGAATTTGATATGATGATGGATTCTTCCCAATAAATAGGACAGTCCTACGGTAGCAAAAAAAGAAACGATCAATATCAGCAATAATTGCCAGCCAAATTCAAAGAATGCATGCCCATCAATAACTGCATTCAATGCAACAAAATTGAAAAAGATGACACCTACGATATCAGATAAGCTACTTTCATAGGTCACAAACTCTCGATCATAGGTTTTCAAATTTTTAGCAGTAGGTATCGCAATGGCACTACTGATTACCGCCAATGGAATAACATTGACCAAACTTTGCTTAAAACTATAGCCGCTATAATAACTCAATAAGCCGGCGAGTATCAATCCTACAGCAAGGATGGGAAAGAAAGAAACAAAAAAAGCTTTCTTCACCATGGGTAATTTAGACTTATCCAATTCCAATTCGAGAGAACCTTCTAGTACAATCAGGATCAATCCTATGGTACCCAGTATGGGAAGCAATGAGGAAAGATCAGGAATAACTACATGAAAAAAAACAGTCAGTTGCTTAATGACCCAGCCCAAAAGAAGCAATAAAATTACAGAAGGTATCCTTGTCTTAGCGGAACTCAAATCAAACAGATATGCCAGTAAAATAAGAATGCATAGTGTAATGATAATAGATGTGGTCATACCTGCAATATAAGGCATGAAAATTGTTTTTCATAGTGCCACAAGTATGCTTATTGATAGATTAACAAAGCTCTTTCACTAAATTAAGTAGGCTGTATCAAATCCCAGAGATTGCCATACAAATCTTTGAATACAGCTACTGTACCATACGATTCTTTTTGTGGAGGTCTTACAAAGACAACGCCTTTATCAGTATAGAGATTAAAATCACGTTCGAAATCATCGGTATATAAAAAAAGAAATACACGTCCTCCGGTTTGGTTGCCGATGTATTGTTCTTGTATAGTGCCGTCTGCTTTTGCTAATAACAAAGCGGTAGCAGCAGCTTTAGGAGCTACACGTACCCATCGTTTGGTAGATGATAGTGTTGTATCTTCTAACAACTCAAATCCAAGAACATTCACATAGTATTGAATGGCTTCATCATAATCTCTGACCACTAAACTGATATGTGCAATTTGTTGCGCCAATTTATTTCGATAATTCAATGATCATAGTACCATTGGCTGCTACTTCAAAATTCTCTCCTATTGATGTTCCGGAAATAATATCTTTTCCTTTTGTAAAACCTCTTGTGCGTTCACTGTAATCTGCCAATGAAAGTTTTTTTACCGAAGAAGATGTATTGATCACACACATCACGGTATGTTGATCATCATATCTAAAATAAACATACAACCCATCCACCGGAAGAAATTGCATGGTTTTACCTGTGGTTAAGGCGGTAGATTTTTTTCGGTATTGCGCAATGGCTTTCACATAATCAAATGCCTGTTGTTCTGCTGTGGTTCGGCCTTGTACAGTAAACTTATTCTTTGCATCACCCTCAAAACCACCCGGAAAATCCAAACGCACCATGGCATCACTTGGATTTTTAAAATTCTTCATCAGTATCTCTGTTCCATAATACAACTGAGGAATGCCCCTTAATGTGAGCAACAATGCAATACCTTGTTTGTATCGGTTCATGTCTTCATTCACTACAGACAAAAAACGATCCATATCATGGTTATCCAGGAAGATGCAATTGTTCTTAGGTTCCTTATAAAGAATATCCTGCGCCAATGTCATGTAGAGTTTGTTCACGCCTTCTGTCCAACCAAAAGGTTGATTCAATGCCGCCATGATGGCACTGTTCAAAGGAAAATCCGTAACCCCTTCTGCATTGTGTTTGAAAGGGATATCTAAATTGTTTCTGGTGAAATAAGCACTACCGGTAACAGTGTTGGTCCATGCTTTTCCAAAGATGGTGAGTTTTGGATACTCTCTCAATAAAGCATCATTGATGCGATTGAGGAATGGTTCATCACAATATTTGTATGTATCCACTCTCCATCCATCCACACCAAATTCTTCCGTACTCCAGATCGCATGTTGGATCAAAAAGTTAGCAACGAATGGATTGCGTTGGTTTACATCCGGTAAGTGCGGTACAAACCAACCATCAAGCATTTGCTTTTTGTCTTTTTCACTGGCATATCTTCCAAACAAAGCTTCATCACGGTGATTGCTGCCGGTGTATTTGTCCCAACGATTCACCCAATCAGGTGAAGGCGGATCTTGTGCCATCCAATGATGTGAGCCGATATGATTGTACACTGCATCTTGAATGAGTTTCATTCCATTGGCATGTAATGCATCAGAGAGTTCTTTGTAACTGTTGTTACCTCCCATACGAGGATCAACTTTGTAATGATCCGTAAACCAGTAACCATGATAGCCACTCATCATACCAGCTGCTTCTTTATTGAGAGGCATATTGTTCTCGATGACTGGTGTCATCCATAAAGCGGTTACACCCAATTCTTTCATGTAATCGATATGGTTTTGAATTCCTTTTAAATCGCCGCCATGTCTTCTTAACACATCATTTCTATCACTACCATTATCATGCATATTCGCAAACTGATCATTGGAAGGGTCGCCATTACTAAAGCGATCGGGCATGATCAGGTATATCAGATCCTTTGCTGTAACTCCTTGCGCAAACTTTGTACCTCTACCCTCTCTTCTCTGTTTAATAGTCCACGTATAAGTTTTTGATTGATTATTGGCTGTTGTAATAATGGAAACATTTCCTGGCTGCGCCGACTTATTTACTGCTAAATCCAACACCAAATATTTTCCATTACTGAAACGATGTGTACGCAATAAACTCACGCCCGGATATTGCACGCGAACAGTTGATTTTGAAAATTGACTGTCCTCACTTTTTAAAATCAATTGAACACGATCTCTGTTCATGCCTGCAAACCAATGAGTGGGATACATACTCACTTCTTGTGCAGTAGACGAGATGACAAACAACAGCGCCGCTACGGCACTCCATATTTTTTTCATAACATTCGAAAATTAGTTGGTCAACAATAACGGTTCGAGATGATTAATCACTGTGCTTTTTCTTGTTTGATGCGTATAGCACCGGCATCATAGACGAATAAAACACTCACTGCTCCGCATAACATGAGGAAGCCTGCTAGGACGATTGCGTAGATGGGTTGACCACCATAAATATTTTTGACGATCCATCCTCCTCCAATACCATTCACGATTTGTGGTAAGGTGATGAAGAAATTGAAGATACCCATGTAAATACCCAGCTTGCCTGCAGGAATGGATCCGGATAAGATCACATAAGGCATTGCCAGAATACTGGCCCATGCCAATCCTACCCCTACCATTGAAAACTTGAGCATGGCCGGATCTTTGATGAAATAGATAGAGATCAATCCTACCCCACCTGCAATGAGTGAGAATGCATGGGTGCCTTTTCTTCCTAAGAACTTTGCCACCACCGGTAGAAATAAAGCATAAATGGCTGCTACTAAATTATAGGTACCAAATGCAGAACTCACGGTATTACCCGCATCATTATATGCTACTGATCTGGCATCTTCGGGTGAGAGTCCATACACATGGGTGGCTACCGCATCGGTAGTGAATACCCACATACTAAATAAGGCAAACCAAGAGAAGAACTGTACCAATCCCAATTGTTTCATGGTCTTGGGCATGTTTTTAAAATCTTTGAAGATGGCACTGAGTCCTTCTTTTTTGGATGCTTCATCTTGTTTACCGTGGTATTGCTCATATTCATTGGGTGGATATTCTTTGGATAGAAAAACAGTAACTAATATCGCTGTTACAAAAACAGCTGCCCCGATATAGAATGCATATTTGATATTATCTGCCACACCGGATTCCCCTGCTTCCTGTGAGAACCCACTCTTTGCTAAGATAGAAGGCAGTTCTGATCCAACCACGGCACCAATACCAATGAGGAAAGTTTGTATGGCAAAGCCACTGGTTCTTTGAGAGTCGGGTAAATTATCTGCCACCAATGCACGAAAAGGTTCCATGGCTACATTAAAAGAAGCATCCATGATCATTACCATACCCGCACCAATCCATAAAGCAGGAATGATGGATGACATGGCTGCTGAATTCGGTAGAAAGACCAAGGCAGCGGAAGATAATAATGCACCTACTAAAAAGTATGGCTTTCTTCTTCCCAAACGATTCCAAGTTCTATCACTATAATGACCAATCAAGGGTTGTACAATCATTCCCATTAACGGCGCAACAATCCAGAACATGGGCAGGTGTTCTACATCGGCTCCAAACGATCGCAGTATGCGACTGGTATTTCCATTCTGCAATGCAAATCCGAATTGAACACCTAAAAAACCAAAACTCATAAAAAATATCTGCGTCAGTGATAAACGTGGTTTGGGCATGAGACCCGCTGAGCTAGTGGATACCGGGGATGAACTGGCCATGGCAATCGTTTAATAGAGGTAAGTTTAATTATAAAGTTTAGCCGCAGATTCATCCGCCTGAGGTGGACGAATCTGCGGCTTAAATAAAAATCAAATCACAAAACCATCAGGGAGTACAGCCAGCTTTTTCACCACTACAATTCCATCTTTCACTGTATAAAGAGCATGATCTGTATTAGGTAAATGTGCCCCACCATTGATGCGCACATCATTACCGATACGGCAATTCTTATCAATGATGGCGTCTTTGATATAACAACGTTCACCGATACCGATCTTTGGTAATCCTTTTGCCGTATTCGTTGCCATTTCTTCAATGGTCTCATAATAATCATTACCCATCAAATAACTATTCACCACCGTCGTTCCATGTCCAATACGAGAACGGATACCCACCACACTCTGTTCAATTCTACTCGCATGAATGATGGATCCTTCTGCGATGATGGTTTTCTCCAAAGTAGTACCACTGATCTTTGCTGGAGGCAACATACGTGCGCGACTGTATACCGTTTTATTGTTGTCAAATAAATTGAAAGGAGGTATCTCTTGAGTGAGTGCTAGGTTGGCTTCGTAGAAGGAATAGATATTTCCGATATCGGTCCAATAGCCGTCATATTGGAAACTGATTACTTTATAGTTCTCAATCGAATCCGGAATGATTTCTTTACCAAAATCCGTAGCATTTGGATGCACAGTATTCAACAGATGATACAATGCATGTTTACTGAAAATATAAATACCCATGGAAGCCAGGTAATTTCTTCCAGCTTTCTGCATGTCGGCTCCGGTATCACTCACCCAATCAGGTAATAATTCTTTCTTGGGTTTCTCAATAAAGGAAGTGATAAAATTCTCATCATCGGCTTTGAGGATACCAAACTCAGGTGCATCTCTTTCATCCACCGGAATGGTAGCAATAGAGATATCAGCACCTTTTGCTTTATGACTTTCCAGCATCTCACTGAAATCCATTTGGTACAACTGATCCCCACTCAAGATCAAAATGTATTCAAAATCCATGTTAGAGATATGTCGCAATGATTGTCTCACCGCATCCGCCGTTCCTTGGTACCAACCCGGATTGTCCGGTGTTTGCTCTGCCGCCAGAATATCTACGAACCCCGTACTAAATGCACTGAAGTGATAGGTATTCTTGATATGCTTATTCAAGGAAGCAGAATTAAACTGCGTCAAAACAAACATGCGATTGATATTGCTGTTGATACAGTTACTGATGGGTATATCCACCAAACGATATTTACCGGCAATAGGAACCGCTGGTTTCGATCTGCTTGCTGTTAATGGATACAACCTTGTACCTGCTCCTCCACCGAGGATCACTGCTAATACGGATTTTGAGATACTATTCATTGCTTAATCTTTAATTTTTTGATCTGTGATTTTTTATTTTTGATGTCGGATGTCTGATTTCTGATGTCTGATATAAAGAAATCAGACATCAGACATCCTACATCCTACATCCCCTTCAGGCTTTTATATACATTCGTATACTCATCCACTGTACTCTCCCAACTATGATCTATCTGCATCATGTGTTGGCGCATCCAGTTGAAGTGTGTTTTATCTTGGTATACAGACACTGCTCTGCTGATAGAATAAGTGACATCATTGGCTGTTGCCTGATTGAAACGAATTCCAAATCCATCAGGATCACCCATATCAACCACCGTGTCTTGTAACCCACCGGTACTTCTTACCATCGGTACTGTTCCATAACGCATGGCATACATTTGATTGAGACCACAAGGCTCTACCCTGCTGGGCATCAATAAAAAGTCGGCACCTGCATACATGATATGACTCAATGTTTCATCATAACCAATCACTACATTGAATACACCTTTATAGGGTTCTGCCATTTGCTGGAACTCCCATTCTACACTGGTCTCTCCGCTACCCAGTACCAAGAAGCTGGCTTGTCCCTGCGTTTGTTCAATACCCATGCGAATAGCATGAGGTAAAATATCTGCTGCTTTTTCTCCTACAAGTCGTCCAATGAAAATAAACAAAGGCTTGTTAGGATCTAATCCGAATCTTTCACACAAGATCTTTTTATTCTTCTCTTTTCCATCCTTGACCGTGGTAACCGTGAAATGATGTTCAAGGTATTTATCAGTTGCCGGATTCCAAACTTCATTATCGATTCCGTTTAAGATACCCACACATTTACCCCGCTCATATTCAAACAATTTCTCCAATCCGTTTGAATTGCTTCTGAGTTCATCCATATAACTCCAACTCACAGTGGTGACTTTAGCGGCACACTTGATACCTGATGCCAAAGGATTGATGGTTTCATTCCAATCCAACATCCCTCTTTTCCAAAGATCCCAGCGAGGGATGTATCGGCTCTTGTCCCATCCCATCCAACCCTGGTATTGCGCATTGTGAATGGTGATAACGGTAGGAACATGTTTCAGGGTATTGTAATCATAACAATACTGCATCATGAAAGGAATCAGGCCGGTATGATAATCGTGACAATGCACCACATCCGGACGATGTTCCCAACTGGCCATCCAATTCACAAAAGCAATTTGAAAAGCAGTGAACCGTTCTGCATCATCATCATAACCATAAATTTTCTGACGATCCAGCAAACCATTGATATCAATGAGATAGAGGTCGTACCCCAGTTTATTGGTGGGCTCTTTGATAACGGTATAATCAAAAAACCAGTTACCTAAATTGGTTTGCCCTTTGAAGTCAACGGTCCATTCATTGTCATATAAAAATTTAGTACGGTACATGGGCATCACAACTTTGGCCACATGTCCGGCTTTTACCTGGTATTTTGGAAGGGCGCCAACTACATCTCCCAATCCACCGGCCTTGGCCACCGGATAGCACTCGGCGCTAACATGAATAATCTCCATGAATTGCAGTTTGTCTTGTTTGCTCTCAATTTAAGAACTAAAATGCTACCATCAAATTCTACTTTTAAAATTTTTACATCTTCATTTTCTCATTATTTTACATCCTTCATTAAAACCCACGATTGTTATGACCCAGCCAAAGCAACCGACCAATACCGGCGCATTGACTACCCTCGTTGTCGTTTTTTTCTTTTGGGGTTTCATTGCTGCAGGTAATAGTGTCTTCATTCCTTTTTGTAAACATTATTTCAGTCTCGATCAATTTCAAAGTCAGCTGATCGATTTTGCCTTTTATCTAGCTTATTACCTCGGTGCACTCGGACTTTTTGCCTACGGCGCCTTCGGTGGAAAGGATTTGGTGGGAAAATGGGGATATAAGAAAAGTATTGTATATGGATTATTGTTCTCTGCCATCGGTGCTGCTGCCATGATCATTGCAGTGAATGCAAATACGTTTGCAGGCATGTTGGTGGGACTATTTATTGTGGCATTGGGCTTCTCCTTACAACAAACTGCCGCACAACCCTTCTCTATTACGTTGGGTGATCCTTCTACAGGTACCAGCCGCGTAAACCTAGGTGGTGGCGTAAATTCTTTTGGTACCACCATCGGTCCGATTGTAGTAGCACTGGCTTTGTTTGGCACCACTGCTGCCATTACGGATGAGCAGATCAAAGGATTGAGTTTAAGTAAAGTCATTGTTCTCTATAGTTGTGTAGGTGGATTGTTCATCGCTGCCGCTGCACTCTTTCATTTTTCCAAAAAAGTTCCTGCCGGTATCATGGAAGAAAAAACAGAACCTGCGAATAAAGCATTGACCACACTCATCATCATGACCGGATTATTGGTGGTGATGTTTGTACCCATCTTCAATAGTTATAAAAACCTGGCGCCGGATCTGAGTGCTGCAGCACAACATGAGTTGGAAACCTATCGTATGAAATGGTTGTTTGGTGCATTGGCAGTAGTAGTGGTTGGATTGATTGCTGCGAATTATACCGCTCAGAAAAAATCGGATGGATGGGGTGCGATGAAATATCCGCAACTCGTTTTGGGTATGCTGGGCATCTTTGTATATGTAGGTGTGGAAGTATCGATAGGAAGTAATCTGGGTGAATTGTTGAAGCAAGCAGATTTTGGTGGTTATCAATCATCACAGATCGCTCCTTTTATTTCTATGTATTGGGGTAGTTTGATGATTGGTCGCTGGGCCGGTGCCATCAGTGCTTTTGAATTGAAGAGTTCTACACATAAAGTGATGACTTTTATTGTACCATTGGTAGCATTTGGTATTGTGATAGGTGCGAATAGCATTGCACAATATGATATGACTCCTCTCTATTGGTATATCATCTGTGTATTGATTCAGATCGGTGCTTTTTATATCAGTAAAGATAAACCTGCTCGTACCCTGCTTATTTTTAGTGTACTGGGTGTAACTGCGATGGCCATTGGTATTTTCACCAAAGGCACTGTGGCTACTTATGCATTTTTAAGTGGTGGTTTGTGTGGTCCTATCATTGGACATGGATTTTTTTCTTTGCGGTTTATGGGTTTGGGCAATAAAACACTACA
>JACVCQ010000555.1 GCA_016741945.1 Chitinophagaceae bacterium | reverse complement strand
ATCTATCAATGGACGAATAGCGATTAACCAGTTGCGGAAGAAAAAGAAAATAACCAATACTACCAGACTAAAAGAAATCAATAAAGTTTCTTCTACTTCTTTAATGGAGCGTCTAACATTTTTAGTCTGATCGATTAGTGGGGTTAATTCAAAATCGCCTTTCTGGCTTTTTTGGATCTCTTCAACACGTTTATAAAACTCATCCGCGATTTTGATATAGTTTGCACCGGGTTGTGGAATAATAGCTAAACCAACCGCATTCACACCATTTAATCGCCAACTGAATTCTTCATTTTCCGGACCAATCTCTACTTTTGCTACATCACTCAAACGAATAATACCTCTATTATCTTCAAAAATGATGAGGTCTCGAAAATCTTTTTCAGTTTGTAATCGCCCTAATGCACGAATAGTCATTTCTGTATTCTGACCATAAATTTTACCGGATGGTATTTCTACGTTTTCTCTATTGAGTGCGTTGCGCAGATCGGAAAATGTGATATTATATGCGTTGAGTTTATCCGGATCAATCCAAATACGCATGGCAGGACGCTTTTGTCCGAATATGTTGATAGAACTTACTTCCGGAATGGTTTGTAATCTTTCTACCAGTACATTTTCTGCATAATCACTCAGCTCCAGCAATCCTTTGGTTCGGCTTTGTACCGCCATCAATAAAATAAAATCACTATTGGCATCGGCTTTACTGACTACAGGTGGTGCATCAATATCCTGTGGAAGATTTCGGGCAGCCTGACTCACTTTATCACGCACATCATTGGCAGCAGCTTCGAGGTCTTCATTAATATTGAATTCAACTGTGATATTGCTCGAACCATTTGAGCTCGAAGAGGTAATGGTTCTAATACCCGGAATACCATTGATGGATTTTTCCAATGGTTCTGTGATCTGGCTTTCTACAATATCTGAGTTGGCACCTGCATAAGAAGTACGCACATTTACAATAGGAGGGTCAATAGCGGGGTATTCGCGAACAGAAAGAAAAGTATATCCTACCACTCCAAACAACACGATGAGAATGTTCATCACAGTTGCAAGAATGGGTCGCTTTAATGATAGTTCTGAAATATTCATAGAATCAAGTGGTTAAAGAAATGAAAACAGTGGCTCAGTCAATCAGTGCTTATTGTTGACTCATGAATTCGGAAATCTGTTTAACACTTCTCACTTTTATTTGAGAATTGGGGCGTACAAACAATACACCTGATACTGCAATACTATCACCAACAGTGAGTCCGCTCACCACTTCCGCAGCACCATTAGCTCTTAAGCCTGTAACAATATCTGTTAGTTTACCTTTTCCATCTTTTACCACTACCACTTTCTTGGCTTTGGCATCAGGAATGATGGCATTGGTAGGAACGAGTATGCTGTTGTTTTTGCCCCCTGTTTCAAGTAATACTTTAACAAATCCACCAGGATTGATATTTGCCCCATCCAGTACCGCTCTTACTTTCAGGTTTCGTGTAGTAGCATCGATCTGTGG
>JACVCQ010000554.1 GCA_016741945.1 Chitinophagaceae bacterium | reverse complement strand
GAGTTGATTCAATCGCTCGCAAAAAAAGGAAGCATCTCTTTAGATGTACAAGGCTTTCTTCGAAAAGTCATCAATCAGGAAGTGATGGCTACAGATTGGGGCAACAAAAAAGAAGTGCTGCCTTATATACATTTTTTAAAAGCCAATGAAAAAGAAGCAGAAAAGCTAACCGGCTTAACGAATCATTATGATGCAGCTAGATTGTTAGCAGATGAGGGTGTTCAAGAAGTAATTATCACTTTAGGAAGTAAAGGATCACTGATTTATGCGGAGGGAAATTTTTATGAAGTACCGGCTATACAACCAACAGCTGTTGTAGATGCAACCGGTTGTGGCGATACGTATATGGCGGGCTATTTATACAAACGTTTTCAAAAAGCCAATTACTATGACGCAGGTCTCTTTGGTGCAGCAATGGCCTCTATAAAAATAGCAGGCTCCGGTCCATTCCATGGAACTGAAAACCTGATCATTGACGTTTTGAAATGGTGATAGTGCATCCTCTTTTCTCAATAATGTTATATCCATTTATCATTCTCCTCTAAGAAAGAAACTAAGTTTGTAACAGATAAGATTGTTATGAGTGCATTTAGAAATATTTTGTTTGATCTAGGCGGTATCTTTTTGAATATCGATTATCAAAAAACAGAACAGGCCTTTATAGATCTTGGCATCCATGATTTTGGTCAATTGTTTAGTCAGCAGTTTTCCAATCATTTGTTTGAAGAGCTGGAAACAGGAAAGATCTTACCTCATGATTTTTATGAAGCATTCAGAAAGCAAACCAACACCAGTCTTTCCAATGAAACCATTCAACATGCTTGGAATGCCATGTTATTAGATTTTCCGGAAGAACGATTAGTATGGTTGGAAAGAATTGCGCAACAGTACCCTGTATACCTGTTTTCAAACACCAATATTATTCACTATCAATGCTTTATCTCGATTTTTGAGCAAAATTTTCCGCAGAAACCCTTCAATAATTATTTCCGAAAAGCCTATTATTCTCATGAATTGGGCTTGAGAAAACCCTATCCGGAGTCCTATGTAAAGATCATGGAACTGGAAAACCTCGATCCAAAAGAAACTTTATTCATCGATGACACCCCCAAGAATATTGAGGGAGCGCAACAAGCCGGATTACAAACCATTTTGCTGAATAATGGGAGAACCGTGTTGGATTTGGGGATTTAGAGGGATGGTAGTTGATAGATGATAGTTGACAGTTGACGGTACATAAGTATTTCTTTTCAATCAAATCCCTTGTTCTCTCTTTTCGCCGGACTGAAGTCCGGCGCTATTTAAATTTAAAATTGTATACTTGATTTCTTGGACCTTGTAGCTTCCTTGTTCCCTCTCCCTGATTTCTTGTCTCTTCCCTATTTAACTTCCTCAAAATCAATATAATCCTCATCTTTTTTTGGGGCTGAGGTTTGAGTGGCAGCTTGCTGCTGGAATCTTTGTTGTTCTTCAAACTCCTTTCTAGCTGCCTCCTGTTGTTCCTGCATTTT
>JACVCQ010000553.1 GCA_016741945.1 Chitinophagaceae bacterium | reverse complement strand
CTATTGTTATTCACAGGTAGACTCTTTATTCTTCATACAGTTAAAAGAGCAATTCTAAAAGGTAAACTTATCTTCAATACGCTCATCATTGGTAATAACCAATACGCAGTTCAAGCCTATCGAGAGATACAAAGGAATTTTAAGTACTTAGGTATTCACGTTACCGGTTATATTACCACAGGTACCGATAAAGGAAATGGACTCAGTAAATGGTTACCCAACCTGGGCACAATCACAAATCTTCAAGCATTGATTAGTGAAAAAGAAATCGATAAAGTTATTCTGGCGCTTGATAAAAATGAACAGGCTGCTATTGATGATATACTCTACCGATTATCAGATAGTGAAACTGATGTGAAATTAGTAGCAGATACTTTAGATATTCTTTCCGGCTCTGTTAAGACCAATAATGTTTTTACAGCTTCGCTGATTGACATACGAACAAATCCATTAAGCCCTTGGCAACAAAATGTAAAACGATTGACAGATATGCTGATTTCGATAACAGTATTAATTTTATTATCACCTCTGTATGTATTTATTGCTATCAGAACAGCCTTGTCTTCTAATGGAAATATATTTTATGTACAACAAAGAATCGGCTATAAAGGAAAACCATTTCTGATTTATAAATTCCGAAGCATGGTAGCAGATGCTGAAAAAAAAGGCCCCATGTTATCCAGTGATGATGATCCTCGTATTACAAAATGGGGAAAGTTTATGCGAAAATGGAGATTGGATGAATTACCTCAGTTCTGGAATATTCTAAAAGGTGATATGAGCCTAATTGGTCCTAGACCTGAACGTAAAGTCTACATTGACCAGATCAATCTTCAAACACCCTACTTCCGATATTTACTACAAATGAAACCCGGACTCACTTCTTGGGGAATGGTACAATTTGGTTATGCCTCTTCTGTTGAAGAAATGATTGAGAGAATGAAGTATGATCTGATTTATATTGAGAATGCTTCCCTCTTACTTGATTTCAAAATCATGATACATACTTTGAGGATTATTCTATCTGGGAAAGGAAAATGAATTACCACTGAGGGCACAGAGAAGGACTGAATCGTTCTATATATTTCTGTACCCTTAGTGGTAATAAAATTATTATAAAACCCCCTTCGTCGAAGGTAAATAATTCGAAAATGGATCACGCTTCACCGCCATACGAATTGCTTTGGCAAATGCTTTGAAAATAGCTTCAATCTTATGATGCTCATTATCACCTGAGCAAGAAATATTCAGATTACACTTAGCTCCATCACTAAATGATTTGAAGAAATGAAAAAACATTTCTGTTGGCATTTCTCCAACCTTTTCTCTTTTGAACTCAGCATCCCAAACAATCCAATTTCTTCCACCAAAATCAATCAATACCTTAGCTTCCGCTTCATCCATCGGTATTGCAAATCCATAACGCTCCATACCCCTTTTGTCGATTAGCGCTTTTGCAAAAGCCTCACCCAATGCTATACCGGTATCTTCGATGGTGTGGTGTTCGTCAATATGTAAATCTCCACTGGTATGGAT
>JACVCQ010000552.1 GCA_016741945.1 Chitinophagaceae bacterium | reverse complement strand
AATTCTCAGATTCAATTTTTCAGATTTATTCAATGCATAACGAAATCCACCACCAACAGAATATTTTAGGTTGTTTACATTCAGTTGATCAATGGTATGAGATACATTCCCAAAACCGGCAAAAGCAACCAATCCAAATCGTTTATAAATATCTCTACGATATTCACCCTGGATAGCAAATTGTTGATTATCCCTAAAACGTCCGTGATAGTAACCCCGCATGATATTATCTCCTCCAAAAGCAGCCTGACTCCTTAATGGGATATGAGAACCTATATTTCCAAAAAACCAGGCTTGGGTAGCAACAACGGCATTTTTCCCTGCTGGAAGATATTTTCTAAAGTCTGCAACAATATTTGTAAAACTGTACTTTGAAAATGTAGCTGGACTATAATGATTAAAGTAGAATTGTCCGAAAAAACCTTTATCAGGCCAAAATGCATGGTTTCGGGAATCATAGGTAAAACTGAGTCCAAGGCCTGACACGTGATAATTGCTTCTACCAATAACATCTTGTTGATCGAAAAGCCCTCCCGGCTGGTAGTGAATATCCCAAACCCGTTGGTATTCATATAACACTCCGACAAAAAGACGGGGTGAAATTTTTTTCATGAGATGTAAGTATAAATATGCTTGCTTAAAATCATAATCTTCTTCATCTGTATCTTTTGTATTTTTTCCAATCCCCCAAAATTTATCTGGAAAAGAACTAAATGATATTTGTTCATTTAAGATCCAACTTTCATTCCTGAGATATTGAGTACCTTTCAAAGAGGCCACCAATTGTTTTCTGAGTGAATAAATAGCGCCAAATTGAACATTAGACGTACGAGAAAGGCTATCATCCTTGAATGGGTGAAAAGTATAGGAAGCGGCTCCACCGGCAGCCCAACTGGTTTCAATAGAACGGGTCATGGCCGGAAAAACTACTAATTTGCTCTTATGTGTTGAATCTTGAGCGAAGAGTGTGGAAAAACAAGCCAAAATCACTGTTATCACACATAAGAACCTGATAATTTGTGTCATACAAATGCAAAATACACCGTTGAACCTTTATATCTTAAAAAACTATAACTAAATTGCTTATTTTTGCTTGTTTAACAGGCGTAATGATTTTACAATTTTGTAATAAATAATTAACATTACAGACATATAAAAAACTGAACCGGATCAGAATGAAAAAATGGGAAAGTCATTTTAAGCTTGGCGATACGGTAACCCCCGAGCAGCTGGATTTTTTTGATGAGCATGGCGTAATCGTGTTCCGTAATTTTCTGGACAAAGAAAAGGTAACCACTTATATCAGCGAATTACAACGACTGGAAAAGCAGTGGTTGGATGAGAAAAAAGACAAGATCAACGGTATTCCGTTGAAGTTTGGTAAAGATGAATATGGAAATACCACTATTCAACGCCTTTGCTTCAGTTCATTGTATAGTGATGCACTTCATGCATTGTTAGGTGATGATCGTTTGAAAGCACTGACAGCTTTTTTACAGCCGTATGAAGGACGTATTGCTGAAAACGAGAAAGACGGATTGGTAA
>JACVCQ010000551.1 GCA_016741945.1 Chitinophagaceae bacterium | reverse complement strand
GGTAAATACCTCGTATTCTTTGATGAGCGTAAACAAAAATACTTTGCTTATAATAGTGTAAGCGGACAAGTTTACCAGATTGCAAAAGATATTAAAAATGCATTGGGCGATGAAGAAAATGATGT
This sequence comes from Chitinophagaceae bacterium, assembly GCA_016741945.1. Classification (GTDB taxonomy): domain Bacteria; phylum Bacteroidota; class Bacteroidia; order Chitinophagales; family Chitinophagaceae; genus Sediminibacterium. The sequence goes on along the minus strand of JACVCQ010000551.1, from coordinate 1,435 downwards.
ACCGGATGATCCCAATGCGTATGGAGTGGTAAAGTGGATGGAAGGTGACAAGTCTGTATTAATATACGATCGTTATGATATTTGGCAAGTAGATCCGGAAGGAATATCGCCTTCTGTTTGTCTGACAGCAGGAAGAAAAGATAAAACCGTTATCCGATATGTCAATACAGATCCTAATGAACGTTTCATCACTGCTTCACAAAGATTACTGTTACGTTTATTTGATGAAAAAGATAAAAGTGCAGGACTTGCAACTTTAGATCTCTCTACCAAAACTTTCAACGTTGTTTTCAAAGAGAAAGTAAGTGTAGGATTTGCTATTCAAAAGGCCAAAACTGCAGATGTATTGACTTATACAAAGGAAACTTTCCAGCACTCTCCTAATGTATATGTACATACAATGGGTACACAAGCCAACCAATTATCCAATACGAATCCACAACAATCAACCTACAATTGGGGAACTGCTGAGTTATTCAAATGGAAAGCATATACCGGAAAAGAAGCTGAAGGTATTGTATACAAGCCGGAAGATTTTGATCCGAAGAAAAAGTATCCCATGATTGTGTATTTTTATGAGAGAAGCAGTCAAGGTTTGTATGGTTATGTTGCACCTGCACCAACACCTTCCAGACTCAATATTTCTTTCTTTGTAAGTCGTGGGTACGTGGTTTTTGTACCGGATATCTGGTATAAAAAAGGATATCCTGGTCAGGGTGCTTATGATTATATCCTTAGTGGTACCAGAGCAGTTGTGAAACAAGGGTATGTGGATAGTACCAAGTTAGGGCTCCAAGGACAAAGTTGGGGAGGTTATCAGATTGCACATTTGATTACTAGAACCAATTTGTATGCAGCAGCTTGGGCAGGAGCACCTGTCGTTAACATGACCAGTGCTTATGGTGGTATCAGATGGGGAACAGGTTTGAACAGACAGTTTCAATATGAGCAAACCCAAAGTCGTATTTGCGCTACTTTATGGGAGCAGCCGAATTTATACATAGAAAATTCACCCTTATTCCACTTACCGAAAGTAAAAACACCATTGGTGATCATGGCCAATGATGCTGATGATGCAGTGCCTTGGTATCAGGGTATTGAATATTACACAGCTATGCGCAGACTTGGTAAAAAAGTATGGATGCTGAATTATAATAATGAAGCACATAACTTGGTAGAACGAAAAAACAGAAAAGATATCCAAATCCGTGAACAGCAGTTCTTTGATCATTTCCTTAAAGGAGAAAAACCTTCTAAGTGGATTGCAGAAGGAGTTCCTGCTACGATGAAAGGAAAAGACATGGGGCTGGGGTATTGAGGGATGGCAGATCGCAGATATCTGATGTCGGATTTCTGATTTGAAATTTTTGAAAAAAAATAATGCGGCGAACACAATAAGCAGTGTTCGCCGCTTCGTTTTTTCTTATTCGACATC
>JACVCQ010000550.1 GCA_016741945.1 Chitinophagaceae bacterium | reverse complement strand
CCATTCCCCCTAACAACAGTAAATTTGTACCTCCTATTTAATCATTTAAAAATCATAATTATGGCATTTACTTTAGCAGCATTACCGTATGCACACGAGGCGTTGGAGCCACATATAGATACCACTACCATGCAGATTCACCATGGCAAACACCATCAGGCTTATGTAGATAACCTAAATAAAGCCATTGCAGGAACAGAACATGAAGGAAAAAGCCTGGAGCAACTTGTTGCTGCTGCAGGATCTATTAGTCCGGCAGTAAGAAACAACGGTGGTGGACATTGGAACCACACTTTTTTCTGGGAAAGTTTAGCCCCTAATGCAGGTGGCGCTCCATCAGGTGCTTTGGCAGATGCCATCAATGCAGCTTTTGGTTCATACGATGCATTCAAAGAAAAGTTTGCCAATGCTGGTATGACCCGTTTCGGAAGCGGATGGGCCTGGTTGATTGTGAAAGATGGTAAACTGGAAGTGAGCTCTACCCCTAATCAGGATAATCCATTGATGGATGTTGCAGAAGTAAAAGGAACTCCCATTTTAGGTGCTGATGTTTGGGAGCATGCTTACTACCTCAAATACCAAAACCGCCGCGCTGATTATCTTGCTGCATTCTGGAATGTAGTGAATTGGAATAAAGTAGCTGAGCGTTTTGCTGCTGTGAAATAGCTTTGAGCTATGAGCTGCGAGCTACGAGCATTTTAAGTCAAAAGCTTGTAGCTCGTAGCTTATGATATCGAAGAGAATTGAAAATGGCTTGGTGAATTGTAATACATCTTTATCAGGTATCTATCGTTTCTCTAATTGAGGGTCATAAAATTCCAAAATTTTATATAAGTCTTTTTTAGGTGATTGATTTAATAAATCAATTAAACAGTGTTTGTGGAGTAAACCTGTCAATACCACTATTCGTGTACCCGGATACTGTTCAACATATTCTAGAATATTACTGGTCATTTTTTCATTTCTTTCCCCCCAAAAAAATTTATTCTTTTCATAATACGGTTTTAGCGGAGCAGCTATTTCTAAAGAATCAAGCACAGATGTAAAAAAAGGATCGGTAATAGCCAGCATTTGTCTTAAGCTATCTGAAACATGACTTTGATTCATATCCAAATAGCTTTTTTGAGTTAAGTCATACATATAATTGTTCAGGCGCAGATACTCGTAAAACAATTTTTTTTGAAATGGAGAAAAAGTATTGGAATGCTTTGGATTGTTGAGGATGCTATAAAAGTTTTTTTCCCAAGCTTCATACCTAAGAAAGTATTTTCTTCTATCTTCTACGTAAATATCAAAAGGTCTTATAATAATAACAGGGTAGAATTTTTTGTATTTATATAGTACCAATTTTTCTGGCGAAGGCTTTTTTCCTATACCTAGTTTAGTTCTAATCCCTGCAGTTATAGGAAGTTTACGAAGTTCTTTTTCTTTTGTGTACTGCCGTGAAGGACTCTGCATTTCATCAAGAATTACATCCGGTTTTATCTTTTGTAAAATTGAAAATAGACTATCTGTATTCATGAACCGAGTTTCTCTATGACTTAGCCCTATGATTATAACTGAAGTAGTTTTTTTATCTTGACATAGAAC
>JACVCQ010000549.1 GCA_016741945.1 Chitinophagaceae bacterium | reverse complement strand
GATCATTGTATCACTAATTGTAGGGTTCACCTATAATTATATGTTACAAAAAAAATTCGTGTTCAAATCATAACAAAAATGAAAACTAAAAGCGGCGTTGTAAAATGGGGGCTTCTGGCTTTATTCATCCTGACAGGTTTTGTTCAAAGCATGGCACAAACGGTAGTTAAAGGGAAGATTGTTGATGCTTTCAGCAAAGAACCATTACAATATGTAAGTGTGGTATTCAAAGGCGGACGAGGTACTGTTACAGATAGTTTAGGTCAGTTTACTTTACGCTCATCAGGAAATATTTCTATAATCCTTGTTTCTTACGTAGGATATAAAACCATACAGCGTGATATTGTTGTAGGAAAAGAACAAACCATTGATCTTGAACTAGAGACCGATCCAAAAGCAGTATATAACGTAACTGTATCTACCAATAAAAGAGCTAAGTATAGAAATAAAAATAATCCGGCAGTAGACCTTATCAGAAGAGTGATTGATAATAAACCACTCAATCGCCCGGAGAAATATGATTATGTGGAGTACGACCAGTATGAAAAACTGGAAGTATCATTGAGTAGTGTTCCGGAAAAACTAGCGAATAACAGAATGCTGCGTAAATATCAGTTTCTATTTGAAAATGTAGATTCTACGAAACTTCAGGGAAAAACATTATTGCCTGTTTATCTCGAAGAAAAGCTGGCTCAAAAATATTACCGAAAAAATCCGGAGAAGACCAAAACCATTGTTCGTGGAGAGAAAAGAGTGAACTATGGTGAGTATATCGATAATGATGGTGTTAGCTCTTATCTGAATAGACTGATTATGGATATTGATATTTATGATAACAATATTCCATTGTTTACTTATCAGTTTTTAAGTCCGATTGCAGATCTGGCCCCCACTTTTTACATGTACTATATCCGTGATACCATTACGGACGAGACAGGGAATAAACTGATCAAAATGTATTTTACTCCAAGAAATACCAATGATCTGTTATTCCGTGGTAATATGTTTATTACGTTGGATGGAAACTATGCAGTGCAAAAACTAGATATGTTCCTGAGTAGGAATGTAAACTTAAATTTTGTACGCGAATTACGTGTTGATCTGGACTTTGAGAAAAACCCTGATGGTCGTTACCACTTAAGTAAAAGTAATGTAATGGCGGAAGCTGCTGTTACCAAGGGATCCAGCGGAGGATTTTTTGGAGAGCGAACCGTTTCTTTTAAAAACTATAAAATCAATGAAGCCAAGCCGGATAGTATCTATGATGGTCCTGCAACCGTTAAATTGGAAAAAGTTGATAAACTTCCTGATACTTTCTGGCAACAAAACAGACATGATACACTTACAGCAACAGAATCAAAAGTATATTCCAATATCGATAGTTTGGAAAAAATGCCTTCATTCAGAAGAACATTGGCATTGGCAACCTTCTTATTGGCGGGATATACTTCGTTCGGTCCTTTTGAAATGGGGCCTGCTGCTGCATTCTATGGCTTTAATCCTGTCGAAGGATTTAAATTAAGACTTGGTGGAAGAACCACACCCACACTTAGCAAACGAATTTATTTCTAACACTATGGCGCTTATGGAT
>JACVCQ010000548.1 GCA_016741945.1 Chitinophagaceae bacterium | reverse complement strand
TTTTATTAAAGAAGTCGATAGAGCCTATGCAAAACAAAAAGGTTATTTGCAATCACATGTTCGAGGTCAATAGCAAAAAAAAGATTTTTGGCGAACGTACCATCTTAGAGGACATCAGTGCTGTAATGGAAGCCGGTAAGTGTAATCTTATTATTGGCACCAGTGGAAGCGGTAAAACTGTTTTGACCAAGTGCATGGTTGGGCTCTTTCGTCCGGAACAAGGTGAAATCCTTTATGACGGTACCGATATGTTGCAAATGAACAATGACGAAAGAAAATTATTGCGACAGCAGATTGGTATGTTGTTTCAAGGCACCGCTTTATTTGACTCCATGACTGTGGAACAAAATGTATTGTTTCCCCTAGATATGTTCACCAATTGGTCGCTAGCTGATAAAAAGAAAAGAGTGAATGAAGTTTTGGATCGGGTGAACTTAAAAGATGCTCATAAAAAATATCCTTCAGAGATCAGTGGAGGAATGAAAAAAAGAGTGGGTATTGCACGCGCTGTTGTATTGAATCCCAAATATTTATTTTGTGATGAGCCCAATTCAGGGTTAGATCCACAAACCTCCATGGTCATTGACCGATTGATCAAAGAGATTACTGTTGAATACAACATCACCACTATTGTAGTAACACATGATATGAACAGCGTGATGGAGATCGGTGATCATATTGTTTATCTACATCAAGGTAGAAAACAGTGGGAAGGATCTAACAAAGACATCATCTTCAGTAAAGATGAGTTACTCAATAAATTCATTTTCGCCTCTGAATTCTTACAGGATGCTAAAGAAATGAGGATGATGGAGGCTAAAGCAGCCAATGGGAATAATGCTCAATAAAATATTATGAAAAAAATCCTATGTCTTCTTACAGTTGTATTCATGAGTATAGTATCCTATGCACAGGATCCAAATACAGATCTACCACCTTTTCTAAAGACGAAACAACTACCTGAGTTTACCATTCTACAAACAGACAGTACTTGGTTCACCAAACAACATTTACCCGCATCCGATTTTACCATCATCGTATATTTCAGCCCAGATTGTGGTCATTGTCAATATGAAGCCAAAGAAATGATGAGTGTAATGGATAGTTTAAAAAACAGTTTTATTCTTTGGGTAAGCTATCGTGATATGGCAGATATCAAAGGTTTTGCACAGGAATATGGTTTTTTCAACCATAAGAACCTGAAAGTAGGGAGAGATCCTAATTATAGCATCCCTTCTTTCTTTCAAGTGAAATATACGCCCTATGTTGCCGTGTATAATAAAAAAGGCCACTACATAAAAGCCTATGAAGGAGGTGTAGAAATGCCTGATTTATTGACCCTTTTAAAAGGATATCAGCAATGAATCCGGCTAACCGAAAAGTTTGTTAAACCACTATCCACAGTGGTATCAAAAAGCCCGAAACGTCGCTTTCAAACGATCACCAACCCTTACCTTTGCAGCGGAAAAAATTCCTCACTTAAATAATCATTGTTTATGAAAGTAACCGTAGTAGGTGCTGGAGCCGTAGGAGCTACTTGTGCCGACAATATTGCACGCGCGGCATTGGCCGAAGAATTGGGATTACTGGA
>JACVCQ010000547.1 GCA_016741945.1 Chitinophagaceae bacterium | reverse complement strand
ATATCCCACAGTGGTAAATGTTTGGGCACTAAAGAAAAACACTTCACCAAATAATTCAATGCCGGTTACTTCCATTAACCCCCCTAAATGGTCGATACCAATCAAAAAATAAATACCGGTGAACAGTAAATTGGTCGTAATAAAATAAATCACTACCACTGTTAAAAAATTGAGCCATGACATGGTCAGAAGTGAATGGTAAATATTGAGTCTTTCCCAAAGATTCATACCCCTGACATCCATATTGGGATTGCCATCTCGATTGAAAAAACGGCCCCCTCCACTGAGGCTAGTATTGGTACCCAGCCCGGTTTCATTGTTGATTTGGGCTTTTTTGTTAATCTTATTCAAGAACATAGTTATCAGGGACTTAGTACCCCTAATATAGCAAAATATGGTCTTGATTCAGTTTTGTTGAACAAGAGTGTATAAACCATACTAAGCTTGTTCCTTGATTCTTCAGTCTTGTTCCTTTTCATCTTATCTTTGCGCCCTTATGAAGCAAATCAGGAATTTTTGCATTATCGCACATATCGACCACGGAAAAAGTACGCTGGCTGACAGACTGTTAGAGCATACCAAGACCATCACAGAGCGTGAGATGATGGATCAGGTATTGGATGATATGGACCTGGAACGTGAAAAAGGAATTACCATTAAGAGTCACGCTATTCAGATCAATTATACTTATAAAGGTGAGCAGTATGTGCTTAACCTGATTGATACACCCGGTCACGTGGATTTTAGTTATGAAGTAAGCCGTGCATTGGCTGCCTGCGAAGGTGCTTTGTTATTGGTGGATGCTTCCCAGGGTATTCAAGCGCAAACCATCAGTAATTTATATCTGGCCATTGAAAATGACTTAGAGATCATCCCGGTGATCAACAAGATCGATATGGATGGTGCCAAAATTCCGGAAGTAACTGATCAGATTGTGGATTTGATTGGTTGTAAACAGGAAGATATTCTGTTAGCGAGTGGTAAATCAGGCATTGGTATCGAAGAAATTCTGGAAGCCATTGTTGAACGTATCCCCGCACCCGAAGGAGATCCTGAAGCACCCTTACAAGCATTGATCTTTGATAGTGTGTTCAATAGTTTTCGTGGTATCATCGTTTACTACCGTATTCTGAATGGAGTATTGAAGAAAGGAGATAAGATTCGTTTTGTAGCCAGTGGGAATGATTATTTTGCTGATGAAGTTGGCGTATTAAAACTCAGCATGACACCCAAGCAGGAAGTACGTGCGGGTGATGTGGGATATATCATCACCGGTATCAAAAATGCCAAAGAAGTGAAAGTGGGCGATACCATTACACTGGCCAGTAATCCCGGTGAAATGATCCATGGTTTTGAAGAAGTAAAGCCCATGGTATTTGCAGGTATCTTCCCCGTAAACACAGATGAGTTTGAAGAGTTGCGTGATTGTATGGACAAACTCCAATTGAATGATGCTTCTCTTACGTTTGAACTCGAAACTTCACAAGCCCTTGGTTTTGGTTTCCGATGCGGATTCTTGGGATTACTCCATATGGAGATCATTCAAGAGCGATGGCAACGTGAGTTCAAAAAAGCCGTGATCGCTACCGTACCGAACGTAAGCTTCAATGCATAAGCCACGCGTAG
>JACVCQ010000546.1 GCA_016741945.1 Chitinophagaceae bacterium | reverse complement strand
CTGCAATACTATGATGACAGATGGTGTAAAAAATCGTGAAAAAGAAAATGAAGTAGCGGTGCTGGATGTAGCTGAGTTGGTGGCGCAGAGCATGGTTTGATGGCAGATAGCAGATGTCTGATGTAGGATTGCGCATTTTTTATTTTCATAGTTTGATATATAATATGAAAAGAGTGTCGTCATTTTTTATTAAGTCTACAGAACATTTGCGATGGCGTAATTTTTCATGGAAAAGAATGTGCGTAATAAGCATAGCTCTCTTTATTTTTCTCATTAGCTGGCGTTTATTATTTCTCGATGATTCAGCAAAAGAACTCACCCTCCCTCGTTTAATTCGACATATTACTGTAGCTATGTTTATGGGATTCTTTTCAGCTTTCTCTAAGCCTGAAGAAAAAGAATAACCCAATCAAATATCTGATATCTGCGATCTGACATCAGAAATCCGACATCCGACATCAAACATTCTCTCTATCTTTGTACTATGGATCTCAACTATCAGTCATTTGTACCGGCAGATTTCCACGACAGCTCTCGGGTGTGGATATACCAATCTTCACGATTATTTTCCATGGGTGAAGCTTTTGAGTTGGAAAATATTTTCAATGAGTTTACTGCTAATTGGTTGAGTCATGGTACCCCTGTAAAAGGGTATGCGAATCTGTTCTTTGGACAATTCATTGTAATTATGGCCGATGAAACTGCTACTGGTGTTAGCGGATGCAGTACAGATAGTTCTGTAAAAATGATCAAAGAAATTGAAGCTCGTTTCAAGGTGAATATGTTCGACAGACAACAACTAGCTTTTATTGTGAAAGAGAAAGTACAGTTATTACCACTGTCGCAATTGAATTATGCTTTGGAAAATCAATTTATTGTACCGGATACTTTATACTTTAATAATCTAGTATCTACCAAAAAAGAATGGATGGAAAATTGGCTGATTCCTGTTCATCAAAGTTGGTTGGGGAGCAAACTAAAAACGAATCAATAGTATTGGCAATTTTAGCACCTTATATCATTTTGTATCTGCTTTTTTTCTTAGAAAAAAGAAACGTATCGCTTCAAAAATAATACTTATCAAAAGTGTTTGTATTGCCAGCAAAATAGCGTCATTGTAAGCCCAATCTAGCACCCAATATACAAATGCAAATACAAGAAAAGCAAAAATAAAAGCTGCCATTAGAATAGATATACAATATTTCATACGACTGGAATTGTTACTTAAATATCGCTCTTTTCATTGATCCATAAACTTCTTTAACCCCAATCAGGAAAAGATAATAATCTAAAAGACGGAGCTAGGATATAAGGTTATCCTAAAGCTTTCTTAATTGCTTGATTTTTTACCTTATCGCTAAGATTAGATTTTTGTACAACGCGATTCAACTGGTAACTAACGGCAATCCTAAAATTTCTTGTATTACTAGAGTTGAAACTTTCTAAGTTGAAATTTGCACCATAAGTATAATTCATAAATCGTTGCGGTGTAAACGGATCAATAGCACTAAAACTCAATATCAGTCTACGATCAAAAAAGCGATGCTGTACGCCTAAATTCATATTGACATTACTCCTACTTCTCCCCTGCGGATTGGCAAAATTACTGAAACGAATATTTCCCTCGAAGGTTAATACATTAC
>JACVCQ010000545.1 GCA_016741945.1 Chitinophagaceae bacterium | reverse complement strand
GTTGCCGGCGGACTCGGTCTTTTCGATTTATCTTGTTGCGCACAAGCAGAAATTGAGGAAAATAAGAGACCGGTCATGGTCATCATGGCAAAAAATTTCTTCATAGTAATTGTGTTTATGTTTGTAAACGAAAATTAGACGAAAAGGTTGACGTGTAGGTATATTTTATGATGATCGGAACGTTAAAAAACATAGATCTGCACTAGATTGTTGGACAATCTCTAATTTTAACCCTATCCCATCAGCGCCCATCATAAAAAATCATGATCATTTGTGTTCCATCATTCTACGCTCATCAATAGAATATTTTACAATCTAGTTAGTTCACCTGAACAAAATCCGGCCGTTTTAATAACTGGCTATTGTATTTGAAACGCAAACCTGTATTGAATGTCAGGTTCCAAGCTGTCATGCGATCTGTTGTACGAGGGTAATAAAAGATTTTTATTTCCATAGTCCCAAAGACAAGATTCTCATTTCTGGTTCTTACACCTGTTCCCAATGAAGTAAAAATGTCACCCTTATCAAAACCTTCTCCAATGCTTTTAAGATAGGTAATATTGCTAAATACAAAAGGCGCAAAGCTAAACCCATATTTTTTTTGTGTATTATAAAATACAGACTCACAACTGGCACTAATTCTGGTAGATGCTCTGGTTAACTCATTTCTAAACTCAGGAATGCCAAAAATACTGGTCAATCTTAATGGCTCATTCAAAACTGTTTTTACTTGTTGGGTAATACTACCACTTAAGAAGTGCCTGGTGTGCCAATTTGAACCACTGATTTTACGCAGTCTGGTGAAATACTCAATACTGCTCAATCCACTGATATCTTCGAATCTTTTCTGATTGAAATAAGTACCAAATCGAATGATATAATTTACGTAATTCTTACTATCAGAAAAATAGTTTCTTTGATATTCGAAGCCGGCATACGGCCTTTCAACCTCATTTCTTTTTACCCAGCCACCTAATACAGTCATACTAAAACCTTCGGGTACATCTTCATTTCTACCAAATCCATATAAAAAATTGGTGTGATAATAATCCTGTTGGAAAATAGTAAAAGCCCCTAAAACTGCTTCAAGATTTGAGTAGTAAAAGTTATAAGTAGTTTTGAATTGATCCGGTATATCGTTGAATAAACGTTGAACACCACGTACCCCAATAAATTTTTTTAAACGGGAGTTGAAATTCTTTTTAAGCTGTTTTCTGGCGCCTAAGTTATGTGCTAGCCATCCATCTAAATTCCGGTATTGGTATTTGAAATCTACATTGTACAAGGAATCATTGATATAGCCATTTTCGGTATGCCGTTCAGACAGTTCAAATCCACCTGTCCAAGAATGATAAGGGCTTACTAAGGGTAATTCCCCGCGAACATACAGTGCTTTTTCCTCTCTGCGGCCACTGTTAAATGCAGGGGCATGTGTTTGGTATCCAAACATCAGATTCAAGAAACTCCCTCCCATATTTCTTTTGATATATTCGAAACCGGATCCAAAATCAGGTCTTCTGTCCAAATCATACAATCCGCGAAATTGAATTCTATCACCTGAGCCAAATAGATTATCATTATTCACTTCTAAACTGATGGTTTTAAGTGAGCCCACTTCAGCACTACCTCCAATAGGAAAAAGGCCTTTCCAGCGAATGGTAATATCTA
>JACVCQ010000544.1 GCA_016741945.1 Chitinophagaceae bacterium | reverse complement strand
GAACGAGATTGTCTACATAATCTTTATAGGGCGCTGTACCCAACCAGAGATCCCAGTTCAGTTCTTTAGGTATGGGCAGTGTATTCTTTGACCACTGGATACCTTGAGGCCATACAGGTCTGTCTGTGTAGCAATAAACAGTATGTACATCACCAATTAAACCCGCATTGTACCAATCGACCAGTTGTCTAACACCATCGCCTGATGCGCCCTGGTTACCCATCTGTGTCACCACTTTATAACGGTGAGCAGCCTGTGTAAGCATTCTTGCTTCGTAGATATCGTGTGTCAATGGTTTCTGAACATAGACATGTTTACCCAGTTGCATAGCAGCCATGGCTTGTACAGCATGCATATGATCCGGAGTAGAAACCGATACGGCATCTATATGCTTATGTTCCTTATCCAACATTTCTCGGTAGTCTTCATACACTTTTGCTTTTGGATACCGCTCTCGACTCTTACCGGTTTGTCTGCTGTCTACATCACAGAGAAAGGCGATATCGGCTTTTCCACTCTTGAAAAAACTATAGATATCACTTTCCCCTTTTCCCCCTGCACCAATACCGGCAATCTGAATTTTATCACTAGGCGCAATAAAACCACGTCCCAATACACTGCGCGGAACAATGTAAAAGCCGGCTAAAGCAGTGAATCCATTTTTTAAGAATTTTCTTCTTGAATCATCCTGTGAAACAACTTCTAGCTGTTTCTTTTTGGAGTTTTTTTTCATAAATCAGTAGTTGGTTGGATAAACAATCGAGCTATGAATTTATTTAATTATTTTGATTGATGGGGTTAAAAGATTAAGCCACAATAACAAAGACTTTATGTATGAGTTCTTGTTACTGTGGCTTAATTATTATACAGACCGTTTTATAAATTTGGGGGTCTTCTGTTTTCGATATACAGATCAATACCACTATATTTTCCTGCATTTTTTTTCAGAATACCCGTATCTACAAATCCAAACTTTTTCTGAATTGTCATTGAATCTTGATGGATATAGGTAACCATTACCCACCTGTCGCTATCTAATCGTAAAGGTAATGATTTTGATTGTTGCCCATTATGCGTATGAATTTGTAATGCATACAAACCTTGTTTAAATTGTTTTATCGGTATTTCTTGTAACCCGGGTTTGGCTTGAAACTTAAGCGGGGGTAATATTTTGTTCTTTTCTGGATTACTTACGACAATATCGAAATCAACTTTCTCTTTGCTTTCATTATTAAAAACTACATAAGTAACTGGCTTATAAGCTTTACAGGATAATAAAAAAACAAACACTAATAACAATTGGATTTTACAGAGTCGCATAGACGAATATTTACATCAAAAAATAAAAATGAACTGATGCATCATCGTATGATGATACATGTTACTAATGATGTATATAAAGACTAAAACGTTGCCTCTCTTTCAAATAAAATCAACTTTTTTATGGGTTGAAAGTGCTATCAGGAACGATAGCAAAACTGCCGGGCTGAATATTGAAGAAAGTAATATCAGTAAGATCTTGATTCGAGCGAAATCCATTCGCATATCTTCCCTTCTGTTTGTAAGGAGAATTTTGAATCAATGTAACAGGTGTTGCGGTATAAAATTGTGCTAGATTTTGATCCCAGTATAACTCATCACAATACAGTGTATCTCCCTTTATATTGTAAATGATTACCTGATCTCTGAGGTATA
>JACVCQ010000543.1 GCA_016741945.1 Chitinophagaceae bacterium | reverse complement strand
CTTTAAAAGAAAAGGCTAACCGTATAAGGGTTCACTACAAGGATCCGAAAAAGATAGGGCAGTTTGTGCAGGATGTTTTTTTGATGGTACTGTGTATGTTATTTGCAGAAAGGGCTTTAAAAGGTTTTTTGATTCCCAATCATTTTTGTGATGGATGCATTACCGTAATATCTCTGTTGGTTCATGAAATTTATCATTATAATCTCGCAATACTGATCATCGTTTTCAACATACCACTCATGGTAGCCGGATATTTTTCTGTTGGAAAACGTTTTGCATTGAGAATGCTGGTAAGTGTCTTATTGTTAGGGATATGTTTGGAATTATTACCCAATTTCGCATTAACAGCAGATAAATTACTCATTTCAATTTTTGGAGGTGCATTCCTTGGTATTGGGATCGGACTAGTGATGCGTGTAGGTGCTTCATTAGATGGTATTGAAGTAATTGCCTTGTACACACTCAAAAGAACTTCTTTCACCATTACTGAAATCATATTAGGAATCAATATTCTTATTTTCTCCATCGCTGCTTTTCAATTCGGGATTGAAACAGCACTGTATTCTATCCTTACTTATTTTACGGCTACCCGTTGTATCGATTATGTGGTAGAAGGCATACAAGCATATACAGGAGTTACAATCATATCTTCTAAAAGTGAAGTCATCAAATATCAATTGGTGAATAAACTAGGAAGGGGTATTACTGTATACAAAGGCGAGCGAGGTTTTTTACCGGGTAAATTTGAGGAGAGTGCAGACTGTGATATCATTTTTACAGTAGTGACCAGACTGGAATTACGAAAACTAAAAAACCTGGTTCATGAAGTAGATCCTAAAGCTTTTGTTTTTGCTAATACAATCAGAGAAACTTCAGGAGGGGTATTGAAAAGGAAGAGTGCACATTAAACTCTAAAATAGTTTCTAATTTATGATATATTAACATATCCCATTCTTTCTAAGTCAATACTATTCTTGGTTAGATGTGTTCGTCCATTGCTTAAAATATAAATACTATCTGAAAGGTCGAGTATATGTCTGTATAAATGATCAGTGACCAATATTCCTTTTGATGATTTTTCTTCGATCAGGAGTGATTTTACTTTTTCTATTTGTAATGGGTTGAGCATGGTAAATGGTTCATCTAACATGACAAACAGAGATCTTGATTTCATAATCACATAGATTTCCACCAATCTTTTTTGGCCACCGGATAATCTTCCGATCGCTACTTTTTGTTTTCCCTTAAACTCAGGAAATACTTGTATAAAAAAATCATACTCCAATTCAAAATCTTTAAAAACACGTTGTAAACAAGAGGAATTGGGGAGATAATGAAATTGAGGTAGGTATCTGATGAGAGTAGGTTTTTTATAAGGCTCTTTTATAGATACTTGATCAAATCTGACAGATTTTTCGCAAGCCAAACTACCATAGATAATATTCATCAAACAGGATTTCCCCTGTCCATTTCTACCCAATAATCCTATGATCTCACCTCTTTCGCATTTAAGACAGACATCCGATAGTAATTTTCTTTCCTTAACTGCTACTTGAAGTCCATCCGACTCTACTACTGGCTTCATGCGTATTGCTTTGCGCCGATTGCACCAATCATAACCACTATCAAATCAAAGAATAGGGCGGCGCCCCAAATGAATGTTTTTCCAAACCAATGTATTTATTAAACGTACAATCCTTTCTT
>JACVCQ010000019.1:9004-15231 GCA_016741945.1 Chitinophagaceae bacterium | reverse complement strand
ATATCAAGAAATATTACATCAATATCATGTTCTAATAAAAATTCAGATGCAGTCAAAGCATCTTTCAATGTACCTTGTAATGTAAGAAAAGGAATTTTAGAAATGTACATCGTCAACAGTTTTGCTGCAAGAGGCTCGTCTTCTACTATTATACATTTAATTTCAGACATGACTGTTTAGATTGATATGCAAAGTTGTTGTAAAAACTGCATTTTTTTGTTGTAAAGTTAAATCGTAATCGGTATATAGTAATTCTAGTTGTCGTTTTAAGTTTGCGATTCCAATTCTTTCTGCAGTTTCTGAGCCTTCTGTTACATGTTCCACTGAATTACGAATATGTACATATAATTGTTGTTGTTTAAGCTGTATACTTATATCAATAAATGGATCTGTTATGGTTTCAGAAGTGCCATGTTTGAATGCATTTTCGACCAATGGTATTAGTAGTAATGGAGGTAAAAGTTGCTTCAAATTATCAATATCGATGTTAACTGTTAGTGTAAGGGTATGGTCGTATCGGAGTTGTTCAAGGGCTATATAATCATTTATTATTGCGACCTCCTGCTCAATGGTATTATTATCGCCAAGCGTTTCATAAAGCATATATCGTAATAGTTTTGAAAGCCTCATGATAGATTCTGGTGTCTGCTCAGATTTTTCTATTGCAAGCGTATAAATGTTATTCAAGGTATTGAATAAAAAATGTGGATTTGTTTGTGATTTCAAAAAATTTAATTCAGCCTCCTGTTTTTCAATTCTAAGCTTTTGTGCCGACTGCCATAAATTCACATGTGTATAGATATGCTTGGCTATTACAAATACAAAAAAAGCCATAGTACTGTATCGCATAATATTTTCTAGTTCACCATAAAATGCTGCTTCTACTTTTAAAGGATGGTATACGCAACTTTGAATTCCTATGGAACGCCATACATAAAGACCAAACGAACAAAGTAGTATATAAACAAAAAGAGCTAGTATACCACCTAAAATATTTTGTAGCAATGATTTTTTTTTATTTATAACGAAGGGCCATACATGTTCCAGAAACAAATAATTCAATACTATCGAATAAGACAAAGCCCATAGATTATTGAGTAATACATGCAAAAATGGACCTTTATACATCATTGTGCCAAGAATCCCCAGAGAGAGTACTAAAAGACTTGTGATGATATAAAAATTTCTGTGAGCGATATCTTTGATTATTTTTTTCATGTAGAATTCAGTACCTTATTGGTGAGTACTTTTTTTTAGACTTATTACTGAAAGATAATACATAAACATTAAGAATTAATTCGCCTTCATTATCCTTGGTACATCAGTTATTAAAACTGTCGAACTATACTAAAAACAATCGCCTCTTATTCTATTTTCATCTACTTTCCCTTTGTTTCTGTCGACCTATTGATTTTTTTGAATCATTGTTATTTACTGTTGTTGTAAATCAATTTAACATGAAAGCAATAGCCAAGCTTACAGGTTTTTTATACCTAATTGTTGCTATACTAGGTGTATTCGGATTTTTCTATATACAAGCACAATTATTTGTGAGTGGGAATATGGCTGCTACTGCTGAAAAAATGCTTGCTGGTGAGTCATTGTTTCGACTTAGTGTTTTAATTCATTTGATCAGTAATATTATATTTCTGACTGTCATTATTCTTTTATATGAGCTATTAAAAAAAATACATATTCTGGTTTCTAGATTAATGTTATGGTTTGTATGCGTCGCCATTCCTTTATTTTTTATTACTGAAGCGTTGCAATTTACAGCTTTCTATGTTTTTAAGCGAGATTTATTGGCGTCTTTCTCCTCAGTTCAGGCCTATGAGATTGCTGCTACTTTACTTCGTATTTCAAATGTTGCTGGAGAACTGTTAATGTTTCATTGGGGTTTATGGCTTATACCACTGGGCTGGTTAGTCTTTAAAAGCGGTTTTATTCCTAAGATATTCGGAGTATTGCTATGGATCAATGGAGCAGGATATATGATTGCAAGCCTAACCTATTTTTTATGGCCTGCACAATTGCCTTTGGTTACTACCATTGTAATGCCTACCTATTTCTCCGGTGAACTGCCTTTAATAGTTTGGTTATTGATTAAAGGAATTAAAGAACCCCGAAATATGCCTGAATAATAAATGAGTGTTTATAAAATTAATAGTGCTAACCAATAAAGCAAGTTACCTATGAATACCAATCAATATAACAGTCATATTCGTATGAGATCTTATACTCTTTCAGGAGGTTTACTATACTTACTAATGATTATTCTCGGAATCATCCAACAAGTTTTTATCAAAGATGGAATAGTGATTTCTGGAAATGCGGAGGCTACTGCTGAAAGACTAAAATCTTTTGAGTGGCTTTGGCGAATTGGTGTTTGTATAGAAATGCTGATAGTTATTATAACTGTTTTAATTACATGGATTTTATATTTTTTAACCAAACCGGTAAATAAAAATCTCTCATTGCTAGCTTCTTTATTTGGACTATTGGCTATTGCTGTTCAAGCTGCTTATTCATTACATTTTCTTGAAGCATTACAGACTCTTTCAAATAATCCTTCACTAAGTGTTTTTACTCAGCAGCAACTCTATCTGATTTCAAGTTTAAACATTCAAGCCCAATCTGAAGGTTTTGCCATCGCATTGTTATTATTTGGCCCGTTTTTCTTTATCACAGGTTATTTGATATTTCAGTCGGGATATTTTCCGAAGGTATTGGGAGTATTGTATTTTATTGCTGGAGTCTGCTACTCTTTAAGTAGTTTTTTATTGATTCTGTTCCCGAATTGGACCGCTAGGTATTATTTTTTTATTGTGGGTCCCGCTCTCATTGGAGAACTTTCGCTCTCTCTTTGGTTGTTGATAAAAGGAGTAAATGTTCAAAAGTGGGATAGCTATTTTATTGATGATAAGGAACAGAATTGATCAATCATATAAATAATACCCAGAGTAATGCAAAAAATATCCAATCGTCAGATAAATTCCTTTTGGAGATACGTCATTCAAAAGGACGATGTATGTTATGAAGGAGTACCAAGAATCAACATTTATTTGTTGAGGGTTCTTTTCGCACTTATGTTTTTATTTCTCACATATGAAACATGGGGTGTAATTCTAAATCATAAAGGAGCATGGGATGGAACAAAAGCTGCTGCGTGGGGTATGTGGGCTTCTTACTCGCTGATTTCTTTTGTTGGGGTAATTAAGCCACTGAAGATGTTACCTATAGTACTCTTTGAAATAATCTATAAAGTTACCTGGCTGATTGTTGTTGCATATCCACCTTTTAGAAAAGGCGAATTAAAAGGATCATCGATTGAAAGCATGGCAAACGTATATGTATGGGTAGTTTTCCCAATTATTGCAATGCCCTGGAAATACTTTATTCACCAGTATATATGGCTTAAAAAGTAGTGTTAAACTATTGAATTTCTAACCAATTGTTCGATGATTCGTATTAAAGCGATAACACATCATGATTTGAGTATGATAAGGCAGATTGCATATACAACATGGCCTAATACATTTGGGTCTATGTTACCGCCTGATCAAATGGGGTATATGTTAAACCTAATTTACAATGATGAATCACTAATAATGCAGATGGCCTGCGGACAAACATTTCTATTGATAGAAAAAGAAAACGTAGCAGTAGGGTTTTGTTCTTATCAAATTAATTATCCATTGTCTGGGCAATTAATGATTCACAAATTATATCTATTACCTGATGCACAAGGGCTAAGTATTGGAACTAAGGTGCTTAACCATCTTGGTGAACTTGCCAAGTTGAATAATAATAGTGTTTTGAGATTAAAAGTTTTTTATTTGAATAATAAGGCTATCCATTTTTATTTGAAGAATGGATTTGTTAAAGTAGGGGAAGAAACTAACTTATGCAACAACTATGATCCAATCATAGATATTGTGATGCTTAAAAAAATTTAATTGATTAAAAAATAAAATTTAAATACAATAAATGACATATGAAAAAAAGTATACTCGTTATTTTAATAACTGTGATCTTTGGTGGTGTTCATGCTCAAAAAACTAATAACGAAGATCTAATCGAAGCATTTGATAAATTACTCATGAAGGAATTCAAACCCGATGAACCGGGTGCAGTAGTACTAGTTTCAAAAAAAGGGCATGTTGTATACAAAAAAGCATTTGGTATAGCTAATCTTGAGTTCAATATTCCCATGCAGGTAGATAATGTTTTCTGGATTGCTTCCATCGGCAAGCAGTTTACAGCTATAGCAATACTACAGTTGATAGAACAAGGGAAATTGAGTTTACAAGATGAAATCACTAAGTTCTTGCCAGATTATCCTACTCAAGGTACTAAAATTACTATCGAACATTTGCTGACACATACTTCAGGGATTCATAATTTCTCAGGTATGAGTGATCCTGAAAAAAAATTAGCCTTGGATTGTACACCACAAGAAGTAATCGACTTTTTTAAGAATTTGCCCATGCAATTCTCGCCCGGTACTAAATGGGAGTATAATAACTCTGGATATTTTTTACTAGGCTACATAATAGAAAAAGTTACTAATATACCTTATCCTAAATATATTGAAGAGAAAATCTTTAAGCCGCTTGGGATGTCACACACGCTTTATGCTAGCGATAGAAAGATAATAAAAAATAGAGTTGGGGCATATACGTTTACTAATAACGGTTTTCTGAATACAACTTCAAGAAATATTACCAATGTATATTCCGCAGGCGCTATACAATCTACAGTTGATGATTTTTTTAAGTGGCAGCAAGCCATTCTTTCGTATCAATTGGTTAAAAAGGAAACACTTGATAAGGCTTTTTCACGATATACATTAAAAGATGGTACAAAAGTAGATTATGGATACGGTTGGCGCTTAGGATATGTATATGAAAGTCCATCTATTTGGCATGGTGGGTTAATCTCAGGATTTGGTACAATGGAACTCTATTTGCCTGAACAGGATGTTTTTGTAGCAGTGTTTTCTAATTGCGATTGCTATTATCCAAAGGACATCACATTAAAGCTAGCTGCACTCGCTATCGGTAAGCCAACAGAATATAAAGAAACAATAATCGATCAGTCAAAGTTGAAAGAATATGTAGGTTTGTATGAAAACCAAAAAGGGCAAAGAAGAATCATTACATTATCAGACAACCAATTATATTCACAAATAGGACGAGGTCCAAAATCCAAAATAAAACCCTATAAAATAGATCAATTCTTTTTCCCTAGTGATTTATACACCACGATAGCTTTTTCGAGGAATACAAATGCATCTATTACTACCCTTACTACAAATAAATTAGAGGGTAATGACGTTTGGCTAAAATCTGACCAGCCTATTCCAGATTCCAATGGAATCAATGTTGATAAAGCAATACTGGAAACTTATGTTGGCAGATATGAAATACCATCTGTAATGAGTTTCTCAATACGTATCATGAATAATAGATTGGTTTTGGAAGTAAATAGTGACAACTTTTTCGAACTTTTTGCAGATAGTATCAATAAGTTTTTTACTAAAGTTAATGATGCCGAATTTGAGTTTATAAAAGATAGCATTGGTCAGGTCTCAAAAATAATTTTGAGACAAGGTGGGCGTACTACAGAGGCTAAAAGAGTTCAGTAAGGCAAATGGAGCAGTAATCATTTCCTTTTCTGTAGATTTCCCAAAATCACTTATCATACAATGATAGCTTTTTTGATTATACAGCCTTATAACACAATAGCTATCAATAAGGTGCTGTTAAGTAATTACCTTTTCATGGAGCTATGTTATTGCCGCTGTCCTTTATGAGCAGCAACATAAATATATTAAAAAATATATACGAAAATTACTTTGGAATATACAAGAGTGCAAAGACAGTATGTAGTCCCTTAGCGTACATTAGTATATTATCTATCGTGTTAAGTTGTAAATGTTTATCTATAGATTACCTAGAAAAAAAAGCCTCACAAGTTATTGGCTTATAAGGCTTCTTAAAAACTACAAGTGAACCGGATTGCCCTGACAAAGGAAGGGGAACCAATGACCTTCCCGATAAAAATCGGGATGCTTCCGTCTGAGGCGGACTGAGCTACCTGAAATAAAAAAGCCCCACATATTTGTGAGACTTCGTGAACCGGATTGCCCTGACAAAGGAAGGGGAACCAATGACCTTCCCGATAAAAATCGGGATGCTTCCGCCTGAGGCGGACTGAGCTACTTG
>JACVCQ010000019.1:0-8904 GCA_016741945.1 Chitinophagaceae bacterium | reverse complement strand
TGCCCTGACAAAGGAAGGGGAACCAATGACCTTCCCGATAAAAATCGGGATGCTTCCGCCTGAGGCGGACTGAGCTACTTGAAATAAAAAAGCCCCACATATTTGTGAGACTTCGTGAACCGGATTGGATTCGAACCAATGACCTACTGCTTAGAAGGCAGTTGCTCTATCCAGCTGAGCTACCGGTCCTTAATCGTCCTGATACTCAGGAGAGTTAATTTTTCAGAGCCGCAAAATAAAGAAAAAAACATCAGTTCATCAAATCAAATGAGTTTCTCTTTGGCTTCTCACAAAACTCCTTACTTTGCGGCAAAGGATTGCTTCCATGAGCTATAATTACTTGCCCTTAGACAGAAAATGGCTGCATTTTAGTCAAATCAAGAATTTACTAGACTTTCACCAACATGTTTCCATCACTTTCGACGCCCATGAGCGCATACTTGCCTGCCGGGAATACCTGGATAAAAAAATGGCTGAAAAAGACCGTCTTTTCTATGGGATCAATACCGGATTTGGGTTTCTGCAAAATGTGAAGATCGATGCAGATCAGATCGGTCAATTACAGTACAATTTACTGGTATCTCATGCCTGCGGAATGGGAGAGGAAGTGCCCGAAGATATTGTGAAACTCATGCTCATGCTCAAAATCAAGTCACTTAGTTATGGGCATAGTGGGGTGCAAATTGATACCGTGAAGCGATTGATGGATATGTATAACCATGAAGTTCTCCCTGTTATTTATACACAAGGCTCTTTAGGTGCTTCCGGTGATCTGGCACCATTGAGTCATTTAAGTTTGCCATTGATTGGACTTGGAGATGTGTATTACAAAGGTAAAAAAATGCCATCATCAGCCGTTCTCCATGAATTGGGCTGGAAACCCATTCAACTACAAAGTAAAGAAGGATTGGCACTTATCAACGGCACCCAATTCATGAGCGCCTATGGTGTATACTGTCTCAAAAAAGCAGAACACCTGCTGAACATGGCTGATCTGATCAGCGCATTGTCTTTTGATGCATTTGATTGTACCTCCGAGCCTTTGAAAGAACAGATTCATGCCATCAGAGCCCATGCCGGACAAGTTGCAACCGCTACAATATTGAGAAAATACCTTTCAGAAAGTAGCATTGCAAAACAGCCCAAACAACAAGTGCAAGATCCATATTCTTTCCGCTGTATTCCACAAGTACATGGAGCATCAAAAGATGCATTTGAACATGTGCTTTCTGTTTTCATGCGTGAGATCAATTCCGTGACCGATAACCCAAATGTATTTCCGGATGATGATCTAATCCTTAGCGGTGGTAACTTTCATGGTCAGCCACTGGCTATTGCATTGGATTATTTATCCATTGCTATGAGTGAGATCAGTAATATCGCTGAAAGGAGAACATATCAACTGATCAGTGGACAAAGAGGATTGCCACTCTTTCTTGTCAAAAATCCTGGATTACATTCTGGTTTCATGATTCCACAGTACACTGCAGCAGGTATTGTGAGTGAAAACAAGCAGCTCTGTACGCCAGCATCGGTAGACAGTATCTCATCTTCCAATAACCAGGAAGACCATGTGAGCATGGGTGCCAATGCGGCCACCAAATGCTTTAGGGTCATGGAAAACGTCGAAAAAGTATTGGCCATCGAGTTGATGAGTGCCGCACAAGCATTGGATTTTCGTCGCCCTGCCCGTAGCAGTGAATATATTGAGCACTTAGTAGGCGCTTTCCGGGAAAAAGTAAGCTTCAATAAGCAGGATAGGGTATTGCATGATGACATGATAGCAGCTGTTCATTTCCTTCGTAACTACCGCATTCCGGAAGATTTCAGTTGACCTACAAAGCTTAACTTTGCAGACCTAACTAAGTCGTATGTCTGAAGAAAAGAGTCTGAATTTTATTGAAGAGATCGTAGAAGCGGATCTAAGTAGTGGTAAATACCAGTCGATCGTTACCCGTTTTCCACCGGAACCCAATGGATATCTGCATATTGGTCATGCCAAAAGTATTTGCCTGAATTTTGGTTTAGCGAATAAATATGGAGGTAAAACCAACCTTCGTTTTGATGATACCAACCCTGTTACTGAGGATACTGAATACGTTGAGAGTATCAAAGATGATGTTCGCTGGCTAGGTTTTAATTGGGCTGAAGAAAGATATGCATCTGATTATTTCGAACAATTGTTTGACTTTGCTATCAAGCTCATAGAAAAAGAACTGGCTTATGTAGATGATAGTACCAGTGAAGCCATCGCACAACAAAAAGGTACACCTACACAAGCGGGCACCAATAGTCCATTCAGAGATCGATCTGTTGCGGAAAATCTTGAACTGTTTAAAGCCATGAGAGCCGGGCAGTTTAAAGATGGTGAGAAAGTTTTACGTGCTAAGATTGATATGGCACATCCTAATATGCACATGCGTGATCCGATTATTTATCGTATCAAACATGCCCAACATCATCGTACCGGTGATCAGTGGTGTATCTATCCCATGTATGATTTTGCGCACGGACAAAGTGATGCTATTGAAAATATCACGCATTCGGTTTGTACGTTAGAGTTTATTCCACACCGTGCATTGTATGATTGGTTTATTGAACAATTGGAGATTTTTCCTTCCAAACAATACGAGTTTGCTCGCTTAAATATGACATATACTGTCATGAGTAAACGTAAGTTGTTACAACTGGTGAATGAGCAACATGTGAATGGGTGGGACGATCCACGCATGTCTACCATTAGTGGTATGCGCAGAAGAGGATATACTGCCGAAGCTATTCGTGAATTTTGTGACCGTATTGGCATCGCCAAAAGAGATAACCTGATTGATGTTGGATTGCTGGAGTTTTGTGTGCGTGAACACCTCAATAAAATTGCAGTCAGAAGAATGGTGGTATTTGATCCATTAAAAGTGGTTCTTACCAATTATGAAGGTGATGGAGAAATTTTATGGAGTGAAAACAATCCGGAAGATCAGAATGCAGGCAACCGACAAATTCCATTTAGTAAAGAACTGTATATTGAACGAGATGACTTTATGGAAGTGGCACCTAAGAAGTATTTCAGACTGGCACCCGGACAAATGGTACGTTTGAAAAGTGCTTATATCATTCGTTGTGATGAAGTAATAAAAGATGCCAGCGGAATGATTACGGAATTGCATTGTACCTATATTCCTGAAAGTAAAAGTGGCTCAGACACTTCAGGAATCAATGTAAAAGGCACATTGCATTGGGTAAGTGCCCGTCATGCAGTGAAAGCGGAAGTTCGTTTGTATGATCGTTTATTTAAAGTAGAAGATGTAGGGAATGCTGAAGGTGATTTTAAAGATCATATCAATACAGACTCTTTAGAAGTCATCAGCAATGCATATGCAGAGCCTGCACTGGTAGCTGATTCAAGTGATAACCGATATCAGTTCCTTCGTAAAGGCTATTTCTGTTTGGATAAAGACAGTACCGCAGAGAAACTTGTGTTCAACAGAACGGTAACCTTGAAGGATACCTGGGCTAAAGAAGTTAAAAAAGGGTAGGGGATGAATGTATGAGTTTGCTTCAACGATTTCAACAAATACTCAGGACCCGATTTTCGTGGATATCTCCCGAACATTGTCAGTTACTCGTAGCTGTGAGTGGTGGTGTTGATAGTGTGGTGCTTACTCATTTATTAAAATCTTCCGGATTTGATATGGTACTGGTCCATGTCAATTTTCAATTAAGAGGTGAAGAAAGTAGTCGCGATGAAGCTTTTGTACGACAACTAGCTGAACAATGGTCACTTCCTTTGGAAGTCAAACATTTTGAAACAATGTCATTTGCCGCAGAGCAAAGAATTGCTATCCAAGAAGCTGCCAGAATACTTCGATATGAGTGGTTTGAAAATTTACGGCAACAGCTGTCCAAACAGCATTCAAAGAAAATATACTTAGTAACAGCTCATCATGCTGATGATAACAATGAAACAGTACTCATGAATGTATTCAGGGGTACCGGATTGGCAGGTCTTACCGGCATGGATCCCTATACGTCGGAACAGTCATTGATCAGACCATTGCTTTCTTTTACTAAACAAGAGTTGCAACTTTATGCCAATGCTGAAGCTTTGCAATATGTAGAAGATTCTTCAAACAAGCATAATGATTACACTCGTAACTTTTTTCGGAATCAGGTATTGCCAATGATTCGAACCCAATATCCTACCGCAAATGAAAATTTACAGCATACGGTGGTTCGACTACGAGAGGCCTATCAACTATATGAGTCAGCATTACAAGTTCAATTCAAAAAGTTGATACGTATCAACAATCATGAAATATTGATTCCTGTACTCGCATGGAAAAAAGCGATCCCATTGGTAACAGTTACGTATGAATTATTAAAATCTTATGGCTTTACTCCTGCACAAACCTTTGAAGCCATTAAATTATTAGATGCAGATAATGGCAGTGTGCTGTATTCTCCAACATATCGCTTGATCAAAAATAGGAATCACATGATTTTATCGCCACTCGCAGCGAAAGAATCATCCATTTTTGTTATTGAAAAAGAAACCGCTAAGATTCATTTCGGAACAGCGCAACTACATATTCGGATGACTGATGAACTTACTATTCATTCCAATCAACATGAAGCGCTCATTGATTTTGCTGAATTACACTATCCATTGATACTTCGTAAATGGAAAACAGGTGATTACTTTTATCCATTGGGAATGATGAAGAAAAAGAAACTCAGTCGCTTTTTTATTGATCAAAAATTATCATTGACAGATAAAGAAAGTGTATGGGTATTAGAGTCTGATCGACGAATTGTTTGGGTAATTGGTTATCGAATCGACCATCGCTTCCGTATAAAATCTTCTACGCAAGAAGCCGTGTTATTTCGTTATGAAAAATAGTTGCTTACTTGTACCAGAAAATTGGCGATGGGGTTGAATTCTGTTAATAGTAAACAGGTAACGATCACGAATACGATCCCCCAAACTGCTCCCCAGAAATGGGCTGAATGATTAATATTGTCACCCCCACTTTTTGCCATATAAGCTGATAATACTAAATACAAAGGGCCAAATATGAAACCAGGAATGATGGGAGGAATAATGATCAATCCGATTTTAATGGTA
The DNA here is from genome assembly GCA_016741945.1 of Chitinophagaceae bacterium. Classification (GTDB taxonomy): domain Bacteria; phylum Bacteroidota; class Bacteroidia; order Chitinophagales; family Chitinophagaceae; genus Sediminibacterium. Next base: position 3,782 of record JACVCQ010000019.1, on the reverse strand, counting down.
GGGTTTAAGAAAATACCTGCAAATACAACAGCAGATACAGCTCCCGATGCACCCAGACTTCTGTAATGATAATTGTCTTTATGTTGAAAATAGGTAGGTATTAAACAAACAGCTAAAGCTGTAATATACATGGCAAGAAATAGTATGTTGCCATTTTGATTGAAAAGAGATATAAAATCTTTTTCAACAAAATTCCCAAACAAATAAAAAGAGAACATATTAAAAGCCAAATGACCAATATCAGCATGAATTACGCCATTGGTAACAAAACGATACCATTGATTTCTTTGTTTGATGGCTGGTGGATAAAAGATCAAATCGTCAATAACTTTTTGATTCGAAAAAGCAGTGAATGAGACGATACAGGTCAATATCAATATAACGATGGTAATTGAAAACATATACGCAATTTAAGCGTTTTCACACATGGTGATATTTTTCATTTCGTAAAATAGTACATGCCCGGTACAATTGTTCAACCAATATTAACCTGACTAGCATATGTGGGAAAACAAGTTTAGAGAGACTCCAAATAAGGTTGGCTCTTTGTATCATGGATTCATCCACCCCATATGCACCGCCAATCAGGAATATGAGTCGCTTAGTACTTTCATTGGCTCTTTTTTGCAGAATGTCTGCTAACTCAGGAGAGCTGAATTGTTTCCCTCGTTCATCTAATAAAATCAAGAAATCGTCTTTATCCAGCAATTGCATGATAGCAGTGGACTCTGCTTTTTTCAGTAACTGGTCAGACATAGATGCTGACTGTTTGGGGGGCGGAATGATTTGCCATTGTGCAGGAAAGTAGTTGTGGAGGCGTTTTGAGAAATCATCAATACCTGCTTTCACATGGCTATCATGCGGTTTACCAACAGACCATAATTGAATTTTCATGGTATAAAGGTAGGGGAGCATTGGTACAGAAAAAAGACCGGGTATTCACCCGGTCTCATACCTATAAACCTTGAAACCTACTAAAACCTATTTTTTTAAATGGTTGCTTCGCGGATCTTTTGAACTTTGTTTGGCTTGCTCAGCCATTATTTTTTCTAGTATCTCTTTGTATTTTTCTGCGTCATTATTAGCCGGGTCCAGTTCCAGAATTTTATCGTATAATTCTAGTGCTGTATCATATTTTTTTTCAGCATTCACCTTGTAAGCTGCTATGTACCCATAGGCTTCAATCAGCCACTTTTTATTGTTTGTATCTGCAGTATCTTTTAAGGCAATACCAATCATATCTTCATAATGTGGGATAGCGATCCCCATTTCCATGGCAGTGTCAATTGCTGCATTACTCCTAGCTCTCCAATAGTATCCAAAAGTCTGATCTGGATATTTGGTGGCATAAATGCCGAATATGCTATCTGCCATCTGATAATTTTTCGCGTTATAATATGCCACACCCCAATTAAAGATGTCGACATTGGTAAATGGAGCATTTAATTTGTATAGCTCTCCATTCCATTCTGCTTGTTTAGCATAATCTTTTTGACCTTTATACAATACCATGATTTTTTTTACATAATCGATTTTAGCAGTTGTGTCTTTTTCAAGTTGATATGCTTTTTCATACCATATTACTCCCTCTGTATTCTCTGTTTTTTTAGATATGATTTTGCCCATTAAATCGAAATCTTTTGCCACATAATTGGTGTCATTTTCTTTTTCAAAATAATCCTTCATCCATTTCTCTGCATTGGTCAGGTCCTCCAGTCCATCATAACTATAAGCCAGTAACTTATAGATACGAGGTTTTACCTGATCGCCCTCTTTTTGCAGCACTTGTTTTGCTGTTTGTATGGCTTCATTGTATTTTTTCGATACATAATATAAATCTGTAAGCATGTACTCATTATCAATACTGTAATCTGTTTTGCTGATATAAGTCTGTAAGTATCCTAAAGCTTTATTAACATCTCTGAAATAATAGTAATAATACAAAGGGTAGTATACAGGTGCAAAATCAGGATCTGCTTGAATCGCTTTATTATAGTATTCAGTGAATACTTCTACATTGTTCTGTGTTTGATAGATTTTACCTATTTTGTAATAGGCTTCTGCATTGTTATTGTCAGCATCAATGGCTTCTTGATACGCTTTTACTGCTTCGGAACCATTGTACAGTTTGCGGTATGCATCACCAATACTTAAGTATATCCAGGTATTCTTTTTGTCTCTGTCTGCAGCATCCTGTAATAATTCAATGGCTCTATGAAGGTTTCCCTTTGGAGCATCGATGATGGCATTTGCTACTGCTAGTAGAATAGCAGGATCTTTTTTTCTTTTAGTGCCCATGGCTTCCATGAAAAGCTGTAATGATGTAAGAGAATCTTCTTGATGAAGTAGTAATGCACCCTGGATTACTTTTCCCAGTGGTTGAGACTTTATATTTGCCGGTATTTGCTGAACTGATAAATCAGCACTGTCTGTAAAGCCGGCAGCAAGCTGTGATCGGGTTAACCAATACCAGGCATTGATATCCTGTGGATTTACTGCAATATTTTTTTTCAGTACCTCAATTGAGCTACGGTATCTTTCATATTCAAATAGTTTTTTACCATCATCCACAGTTTGAGCGCTAGCAGTCAACACTATTGCTATAAAAGTGCATATCGTATTCCATAATTTTTTCTGCATAATGTACATGTTAAATGGTTCTTTTCAAATAGGGTTTCAATGTCAGAATATGTAAAGCTGAAATCGGATTCAACATATCCGTTATTTTTTGTCGCATCATTCCAGGAATTCTTTGCTTTTTATTTGGATTGACCAATATCATATCTGCTTTGATTTGATCTGCATACCGTAGAAGTGTAACATCACTATCAGATCCTTGTAATATTTTATATTGGGGGGGATGACCATATTCAGATAAGATTTTATACGTAAGATAAAAAGCATCTACTCTGATTTTTGCTGTACTGTCGTTATTGTCCAATAGTGTTACCAGATGAATATGCGCATTGAATTTCTTTGCATAAGCAAGTGCTACCTGTATTTTCCTTTCGGGTACAAATGATTTTACCGGTAACAAAATCGATTTGATTGGATGATTCAAACAACCTTTTGTGACCGTAAGAACAGCGACACTTGCTTTTCTGGCCAGTTCTTCACTCCAATCTTTTTTAAACCAATTAAATCCAGATCTTGAGGTTTTGTTTGTGTTGATAACTAAGTCGATATCATGTTGTATCGTGTACTTAATGAGTTGATCACTCAAAGCTGTTTCAACAATGATTTTTGTTTTAACGATTGTATCTGGAGAATTAGTGGCAATTTTGATTTTAATAGCTTCAATTTTTCTTTCTGCGACGATATTCCTTTTTGTAAAATATCCTTGTTTCTTAAGAAATATTTTTGTAAAAAAAATACGTTGTAAAAATGATTGAAATCGAATGACACTCACCAAATGAATACAGGTTTCACCCGGATCGGAAAGCTCAAGCGCTTTCTCAGCGGCAACCTGAGCTTGCTGCAAGGAATCAATCGGGATTAATATGTTTTTATAGGGTATCATAATGATATCAAACCTAAAGACAATGAATTAGGTGGGTATTAGTGTTGAATTAAAAGCAGATTAGAATATCAGAGTACTGCATATTCTAAGAGTGGTTCAAATTTTTCTTCATGAATCAAAAGATCAGCTGTTTGTTTTAAATACTCATTTTTAGAACGGAAAGCAATACCAAATCCTGCTTTTTTTACCATACAGATATCATTCTCACTATCGCCCATAGCAATACAATTGCCATGTTTGATTTCGGATTTAGTTAGGATAT
>JACVCQ010000542.1 GCA_016741945.1 Chitinophagaceae bacterium | reverse complement strand
TTGACCGTTTTGGTATCTGTACAACCGGCTTTATTACTGGCTTTGATATAGTAAGTACTACTAAAAATGATGGATTTCGGATTAGGAATAAAAACCGATTCATCAAAATCAACAAAATAAGCGTAGTTCATATCCGGAGTGCTACCCTTTGTAATATCCGGATGGGTGAGATCCACTCCCGGTATTCTACAAGCGTCAATATCAGCACTTACATTGAATACAAATGGGTCTAATGACTTGGTAATAGTGGTGTACAAAGTATCTAAACAGCCTTGGTTCGGGAAAGGGGTAATTTCTAAGGCTAGTCTGGTACCCGGCGCCGGCGCAGGATTCAGCTTCAATGTATTTTTTTCACCCAACTTTGTTGAAAAGTCCTCCGTAAACCAACGATACGCTTGAAAACCATAGGGAGCTGTCAAAGTTAAATTGGTAACATCAGTACAAAATACATTACCGGTAATAGGCGTAGTACAGTTTTCATTGATATCCACATACGCATACCCAAAATGTCCGCCCAATGTACAGTCATTTACAGTAAACTCTAAGCGAAGGGTTTTATCTTCAAAGCCCGGTAATTTCAAAGTAATAGGTGCCCAAACTTTATAATATACATTGGGTCTACCGGCAGTAGAGAGCCTAAATCCGGGAAGATCTGCAGCGGCTATAAATTGAAATGAACCACAATCCTCATATTTATTATCGGTAACATTGAACACTTTTACGCTGAACAATGGTTGTTCATGTGGCTGATGCTGGGGATTCTCCAAAACTACCGCATAATTGTAAATAATACTATAATCACCTGATGTTTTAGGAACAGTAAAAGTGTAGTTGAGTCCATGAGCATCTCTTCCGCCGGTGGGGCTTCCTAATTTTACAGAATATCCGCTTCCGTTTGGACAAACAACTGGAAATCCACCATACTCATCAGTTAGTTTTCCATCATTGGCGGCGCTCATCAAAACATGGTTAAAAGGATCAGGAACTTGAGCAGTCATCGAAATAACACCGGCACCATTGATACTTCCTTTCAAGGTTTCCCAATGATCAAAATTACCTTTTTCAAAACCAATATTCGGAGGGCATTGTGCTAAGGAATAATAACTGGTAGTGAACATCAATACCATAAAGAGTCCGAAACACTTTCTACCGCTACAACAAAAATTTGATAAAGACTTCATTGATGTTACTTCTGATACAAACATTAAATCAGACAACCAAGTTGTCTGAAGAGTTGCATAAGTTGGATTCCAAGCAGGGTAGGGTATCGATTTAGTCGATCCAGTTCTAAATTAATAAATTTTTACACATAAATCTGATTTCTGTACAATGGATAGCCTGTTTTTGGGATGATTGGTTCATCATCGCATTTGGCAACTAGATATAGGCGGATTATTACACGAGTTTGATGGTCGGATAAATTTGGCATCATTTTTTCAAGGGCAACCTTAGCTAAATCGTCAAATATGAAAAAGCCTTTATTGTTGTTACTGATATTATCTGCTTTTTTGTGCCCATCCTGTAAAAAGGAAACAACAAGTATAATTTTATCCGGTCCTGTGGGTATCAATGATCTGAGAACGGTTGGCGCTTCTGCGGCAGAGTTATTGGCAACAGATCAGTACACTGTTTTAACAGTAGAATTACAATATGGTCCGGGCATGCAGTTGCAGGAACAGTCGGTTACCAATCTGCGTAGTTTTTTGTGGCAAAGAGTGAGTAAACCTGGATGCATCACCAT
>JACVCQ010000541.1 GCA_016741945.1 Chitinophagaceae bacterium | reverse complement strand
ATAAAAAAGCAATGGTTGTTTCCAGTTGCTTTCACTTTCGATGATTTGAGAACTGCTGCTATATTTTTCAAGACCGGTAATCCACTTATCGGGTAATACTTTTAGCAAGAACTGATACAATGGTTCTGCCAGTTTGATCATATATGGGGTGGTAAAAGTGGTAATTACAGAAACCCCTACTGCGATGGGGTACAAATAAGAACTGGTAACATTCAATGACACACCCAAAGTAGCAATGATAAAAGAGAACTCGCCGATCTGCGACATACTGGTTCCTGCCTGTACAGCCTGCTTTAATGGTCTACCGGATAACAAAGCACCGCTGGCAACAAATATGGTTTTTCCCATGATTACAGAAAGGGTGAGAATTAAAACAGGAACGGCATAGTCGACCAATATCTGCAGATTGATCATCATACCAACTGATACAAAAAAGATGGCACCAAAAAGATTTTTCACCGAAGTAATAAGTTGTTCAATTTTGTGTGCCTGTGTAGTTTCTGCCAAGATAGAACCCATGATGAAAGCACCGAGCGCAGCAGAAAATCCTACCTGATCTGCTAAAACTACCATCCCCAAACATAGCGCTAATGACAGCACCAATAGTGTTTCACTATTTAAAAAACGGCTCACTTTTTTAAAGAAAGTGGGCAATAAAAAAATACCCATCACAAACCATATACAAAGAAAGAAAAGCAGTTTACCAATGGATAAAAACATTTGTGTGCCTTCAAATTGCTGGCTTACTGCTACTGTGGATAATAAAACCATCAAGAGAATGGCAACCAAATCCTCAATGATGAGCACGCCAATAACAAGACTACTGAATTGTTTTGTTTTTAACCCCAATTCATCAAATGCACGAAAGATGATGGTGGTAGATGATATGGCAATAATACCCCCCAGAAACATGCTATCAACAGTTGACCAACCCAATACCTGCCCCATCGAATAACCCAATATCATCATAAATGATAATTCTGTGATACCGGTAATCGCTGCTGATCCGCCTACTTTCACCAGCTTTTTAAAACTAAATTCCAGCCCCAATGCAAACAATAGAAATACAACCCCAATTTCAGCCCATATTTTAATACCTTCTACATCACCAATAGTGGGAAATAATTTGAAATTGGGACCAACAAGTAAACCCGCTATGATATATCCCAATACAACGGGCTGCTTGAGTTTTTTAAAAAAAATCGTAATAATGCCTGCTGCTCCTAAAATCAGTGCAAGGTCTTTAATCAAAACAGGTAAATGCGCCATAATCCACTCTTTTTGTTTACAATCTTGCTGCTATTGAATGGCGATAATATACAAAAAAAATGGCACCTATTTATGAATTGAGTAAACCTTCGAGTACATGATGAACTGCCGGACAAAAAGTAGAGTTCTTCAATGTTATGGCTGGACGTTTGATCAGCACATCTTCATCCGTATAGGGGAATCGTTTGCAGTCAGAGGGTCTGTCTTCGTAGATACTGCAATAATTATCAGCACCTAAGAATGGACAAGGTTTTGTTTTGGTAACATAATCACCATCGGTATCAAGATCTAAATAAGTATCTATGAATACACTTTCTTTTAATCGAAGTGTTTTACTAATACGTTTGATATCGGGAGTTTTAAAGCGAGGTGAATAATTTTTACAACAATTGGCGCATGTGAGGCAATCTATTTTCTCAAAAGCTTCTTCATGCAAGTCAGGTAATACCTTCAGGACTTTGTTTTTATCTGCACGCTGCAACAA
>JACVCQ010000540.1 GCA_016741945.1 Chitinophagaceae bacterium | reverse complement strand
TCTTTGACCCCTGAAGCGGAGACTGCTCTGAACCATGTTTTAAAGTCAGACACTTTGTATCCCAATGCTTTTTCATCTTTCTTCAATCGTTGTTGTTGTGTAGCCGGTTTCCACACTCCTACCCATGTTACCGGAACATCAGCAAAGAATGAATACATACTAACTGAATCACGGGTTTGAATGGCTTTCATAAAATCACTTAAAAGTGAATTGATCGCTTTATGATCAGCAGAATTATCCTGTGAACTGCCGGACACATGCATCGCAAATAATAGACAGGAAAGGATGCAGAGACGATTGAAAGTTGTATAGTATTTATTCATCGTATGTATTTTTTCTTTGACCGATAGCATATCCATAAACGAGTTCTTTTAATTTAAAGGTGATATCAAGGATTCTTAGGTTTCTATAATTGTTTAAAAGAATAGTTGTCAGATCGTCTTTATCATAATAGTGGTAGTTAGCACAAAAGCCATTCATGAAACCACCATGCCTGATAAGTTTTCCTGGATCAACAAATGAATCATGCCTCATATACGATTGGGTGCGAAAACCATATCCGTAGTTCCCACTTTCCTTTACCCCGCCATCAAATAACAAATCCATACTTTGCTTTGACAATATCCATCCATGTTGTAATGCATAGCCCCATGTAAACAGATCACCCACCGATGAATACATATCAGCTGTTGCATACGAATAAGAAATGAAATCCTCTATCCTTCTCACTTTACCCTCTACAAGTCTATATCCGTTTGCTTTGTGGGGAGCAGGACTAAAAAGATGACTTATCCCTGTTGATGATAATTGCAAGGGATTGAACAGGTTTTCTTTCATGTATTCCTCATAGCTCTTTCCGGAAAGCCTTTCGATAATGAGCCCTAATAGCATAAAATTCAAAGACGATATTTCGAATTTCACTCCCGGCTCACCTCGCCTTTTTATTTTATTGATCAGCGCCAATAATTCTTTGGGGGCCAACTCCATTAAAGGATAGTTGGTTACTTCATCAAGATTAGTTGCAAGTCCTGATTGATGTTTCAATAATAAATGAACATTTAATCCTTTGGCGAGATCCTCATTTAGTTCTGGGAGAAAATGAATTATAGGCGTGAAGAGATTTAATGTACCTGCTTCTACCATTTGCATAATCGCAGTGCTCACAAATGATTTACTAAGCGACCCAAGCAGGTACTGTGTTCTAAAATTGATCGGCTTATTTTCTTCCCTATTACTATTGCCATATACCGCCTTATGAATAATGGCATTACCTTTTACAACGAGGGCTACCCCTTGAAAATTCGATGTATCTACGAGGCTACTCAGGTATTGATGTATACTTTCATGCAGTACTTCTTTTGTACTGTTAACCTGTTTGATAATACCGATCGATTGTATATTTTTTAGATGATCATTATAACGAGAAGGTTGTCCACTCGCTATACTCGCGAATAAAAGGAAGATCAACACACGAAAAATTAACATGGATGCTTTTGTTTTGACAAATCTCTATATCTAGCTCACCATGATTTCAGCATATTCTTCGAATCAGCGCATATTGAAGACAAACAAAGTATATTCAATTGATCAATCTAAATGATCATTTTGTATTGGATTTCCGCTATTTCGTCTATAATGACTGACTAGACAATAACATTTTTTTATTTTTATAGATATCACTGATCAAATGAAATTGAAAAAAGGAAACAGATACTTACTACATCTTCTATTCTGGCTGATTATTTACATTGTATA
>JACVCQ010000539.1 GCA_016741945.1 Chitinophagaceae bacterium | reverse complement strand
ATTTAAATAATAGTGGTGCAGGAAAATGTATCATTCGTTATGTAGATATGAAAAAACAATTGGCAGAAGATATGATCCGTTTTATCCAGCCAATCAGAGCCAAAGCTGCCGATATTCAAAAAAACCAAGACTTACTGAAAAAAATCATCCAACAAGGCGCTGACAAAGCCCGAGACAGTGCCAGCAAGACCCTAACCTTGGTGAGGACTGCGGTGGGGATGGATTATTAGTTTTTAGCGTATGGCAAATAGATCATGGCAAATAACAAATTATTAGTATGATGGTCTTTTTCGGGCGCTACTATGACCTATTTGCCATAACCTATAAGCTCACCCCAAAATTCTCCCCCCAATTCTCTCAACTTTCGTATTTTCATTTTTATGGCGAAACCAAAGAAACCAAAACATGTAGCCGTAGCCGGCAATATCGGCGCGGGTAAAACAACGCTTACTGAGATGTTGAGTAAGCACTACCGCTGGATTCCTCAGTTTGAAGATGTGGATCACAACCCTTATCTAATGGATTTTTATGAGGATATGCCTCGCTGGAGCTTTAATCTACAAATCTATTTTTTGAATAGCCGACTGAATCAACTATTGGATATTCATCATGGAACTGAGACGGTTATACAGGACAGAACCATTTATGAAGATGCCAACATTTTTGCGCCCAATCTGCATGAAATGGGGTTGATGAGCAAACGTGACTTTGATAACTATTATCAATTCTTTCAGACGCTTAAAACCATGGTACAACCTCCGGATCTTTTGATTTATTTGAAGGCATCTGTACCTACCCTGGTGGCTCAAATTCAAAAAAGAGGTAGAGAGTATGAAGAGAATATTCGTTTGGATTACCTCAAGCGATTGAATGAGTATTATAATAAGTGGATCGATGGCTATAAAGAAGGTCAATTGCTGGTGATCGATTGTGATAAAAATAAATTTGCAGAAAGTGAAGAGCATTTTGGAGAGATCATTAGTAAAGTAGATGGTATGCTATTTGGACTATTCTAAAGTCTATTTTTATAAAGCCACAGATACATTTGCCCCGCTAAATATGTCTGTGGCTTTTTCTTTTACCAGATGCAGCACTTTGATTAGTAGCATGTCTTTTATATATTCCCCCTATCGTTACTGACCCCTACAGTAATCATTATCATTTCAATTAATTCAACAAATAATGAGACCCATTTATCTATTTCTATTATTTTTTTTTGTTAGTATTATTTGTATTGCACAAAAAAATGATCTCCCTAAAAAATTACTCCGTTTTAATATTGGGGAAAGTACTCATGGTACGGGTGATTTGAAAGGGATCAGTTTTGGTACTGCTTACACACATTATCTGAAGAAAAAAATATCACTTGAATACCACTTCAAAGGAACCATACATGATGATCAGGATACGTACTTACTTTTTGTAAATGGTAACTTAGACCAAGATGGCTCTGTTCGTACAACCACAGCAGGTTTCCAAATAGGATCATTGATCAGGTACAGCCCCATAAGAACCCCACACCATGAATTCACTATGGCAGCAGGGCCTTATGGTAGGTATGAATCCTCTTCGTTAGGAAGTAATGGATATGCAGCTAGATACCCATCGCCTGCAAGTCCAATACCTAGAATACTGATAGAATTTGACCATAGCTTTCCTCAACGCATTTACAATATCGGATACATGGCAGAACTGTCTTACAACTATACGTTTAAAAAACAATTGTTTATAGGAATAAATGCTGCATTTCAAAATGATACCAATGGAG
>JACVCQ010000538.1 GCA_016741945.1 Chitinophagaceae bacterium | reverse complement strand
GTACAGGGTTACTGGCGCTTATGCTGGCTCAAAAATTTGATGGGGCCATCGATGCTATCGATATTCAACAGGATGCGGCACAACAAGCAACAACGAATGTCGCGGATACTGCGTGGAGTGAACGCATCCATGTACATCATACGGATCTTTCCCATTGGCAGGCACCATCGTATGATCTTATTCTATCGAATCCGCCATTTTATGAAAAAGACTTGAAAAGTTCAGATACCCAACGTAATCTGGCTTTACATGATAGCGGATTAACCCTGGTTACACTATTTGAAAATGTAGCCCGTTTACTAAAACCCAATGGCAGATTTGCATTGCTGTTACCCGCAAATAGACGAATTGAAGCCATTGATTTGGCAAAACAATATGGCTGGATAGCTGCTGAAATGGTAGAAGTTTGTCAGACAGAAAAACATACGCCTTTTCGGGTGATGTTTTGGTTGGAGAAAGGTATTGCTAGAAGTGAAGAAAAAAGAATACGGATTAAAGAAGATGGAGCGTATACTGAAGCTTTCAGGGATTTGCTGAAGGATTATTATTTAGCATTATAGTTGCCACTGAAGGCACAGAAATGCACAGAAACGATTCAGTATCTCAGTGCCTTCAGTGGCAATCCATCATTAATGCGCCGCATAATCTGCCAAATAATCAAAATAGCTAGTCAGCTTCCCTTTTGAAAGAATCGTAGCACGATCAATGGTTTCACTACCGCCTTTTCTAATATCATCCAACACATATTTGATCAACTGTTCCCCAAAATATTTACTCGCATCGCGCGGCAATTCATTGGGTAAATTACCCACTGCCATTACATCTACACTGCCAGACAAATAAGGCGCAGTTTTTTCAAATGAAGATCGATCAACACCGTAAACCGGATCATCAATAGTACCATCACCCAGATTACATGGCACGCTACCTCCTTTATCATCCGTAATATCAGCAATGGTTTGAATGCGAAAATCAGCGGCACGTAAGTCATCCATTTCAAATAAACGGGGAATATTGTGATCCCAATAAATACCATTCATGAGAATATCCGTATCAGCACAGTATTGCTTGAAGATGCATTCATATTCTTCCGGATGATGGTGAAAATGATCCCGTTGATAAGTGCGATTGATTTTATGTCGATACAGATCACTTCCTTTCAAATGCACATATACCGGATAGGTAAATGAACGGTTTAGGTATTCATCCGGCTCAACTTCCTGAACATCCATAAGGTTCATGATCTCCAAAATACCATGTGCTACACGTCCGCTACCGGTTACAGCAATTTTGATATTCGGAAGTTTGAGTCCAAAATAAGTATGGATCAATTCACGATAGTCTTTTACATCCACTACCCTGTTCAAATGATAAGCGCCTGTTCTATCGCCATAACACATGATGCCATTATGCGCTCCTACAATACCGGCAAAAAATCCAAAACCAATGATCCGTTGTCCATCTGTATGTTCCAGACATTCGTAATCCACCAATGTGATATTTTTATCCATCATGGCATGTAACAAAGCCTGGTTATAAGGTTGCTTTTTTTTGGTATGAGAAAAAAATAGGTAGGTTTTATTCGGAATCAGCATGTTAACGGGCACTTCTTTGATGCCCAGCAGTATATTACAATCAGACAGATCATCAGTCACTTCAATCCCGGCATCTTGGTACTCCTGATCTGTGAAACATCGGTTAGGCGATTGTTGTACCTGTATTTTCACCCCCTGCACATTCTTTTGCAGCCATTTACATTGTCCGGGCGTAAGT
>JACVCQ010000537.1 GCA_016741945.1 Chitinophagaceae bacterium | reverse complement strand
TCTTTAAAGACATCAATTTCCATAGGCAAATGCGTTTGTATACGCTCCTGTTTCTTATTTTTTCCCTTACCACTTTGCATATTTATGCTCAGGAATCCTCGTCGGGCGCTACACTCATCTGAGATATTTATAGTAATTGTTTCAATGACCGACCTTTTGCTTATCAGGAATGTGATACTTTTTTTTATTCTGATAGAGTAGATAGTGCTATCATTAATAAAGTAAAAGCTAATTTTTTATCTGACAAAGAATTCAAAGAATGGGATCCTGATCAAGTAGCATATGTAAAAAGAAAGACTAGGTTTACCCTCGAAGAAAGAAGATACATCGTTACACAATTAGATTTCATAAAAAAAATGAAATGGCCTGCAAAGATGTTCCCTTTTGCTTATATGGTACCGTTAGAAAATGTGGACCCGCTGATTCATAAAACAGACCAAAGCAAATTAAAGCCACAACAAAAGATCTGTATGGAAATTTATCATTTCTCCACACCTTTCTTTTTAAGGAACAATACGCTTTGTTTTTTCTATTTAGGCAAAAGCAATATATTCTCAAAAGAAGGGGCATTCTGGATCTATGAAAAAGTAGATGGCGAATGGAAAAGATTGGCCAGTATTTACGAGTGGTCTGCTGCTAATAAAGGTAAATACGAAAAAGAAATTGATTTTTTTAATTGACCAACCCTTCTGTATTTCGAGTTTGATTGGCCATTCCCGACATCACCTGCTTCATCACTTTTATTTTACCCCAACGCGGAAGTGTGCGTAAAGAATACACCAATAGTTTGGTAAGCCATCCGGGGAAAACAGTATTATGTCTTCCCAAGGCATTTAATATGGGAACTCCTACTTCTTCAGGACTCAACGCTTTGCCCATAGTCATATTGGCTCTGGAACCAAAACCAGATACAACAGGCCCCGGTGCTGCCGCTAAAACAGAAACATGAAAAGGCTTGAGCTCTTCTGACATTCCTTCTGCCAATGACTGGATATATGCTTTTGTAGCAGCATAATGTGCAGCATACGGCACACCTTGAAATGCAACCATGGAACTTAAGAATAGAATTCCTCCTCTTCGCTGTTCTGAAAATCTTTGTGCATAATAATGAGACAAGATCAAAACAGATTCACAATTAAGTCGAAGCATATTGATCTCTGTATGTAAAGACGATTCTTTCAATAATCCTGATGTTCCATAACCGGCTGCTAAAACCACCAACCCAATATTTTTATGGTGAATTTTTTGGATCAATACATCTGTATTTCCTTCTACCGACAGATCAATAGGCATCACATCTACTTGAACATTGTATTTTAACTGAATGGATTCTTTTATTGCCAGCAGATTATTTTCATTCCGGGCATTAATGATCAGATCAAACCCTGCAGAAGCAAGCTTTTCAGCCAATTCTTTTCCAATACCGGATGAGGCTCCTGTTACCAATGCACATGGTCCATATTGATGGTATAATCGTTTTTTTTCTTTGGGAGATAACAACATAATTGATTTTTTAAAGATTAACGAAGCGTGATTTGAACAGTAATTGTTTTGCCTGCCTCAACAGTAATAGCTGCATCAGAAAAAGCAGGCGGCCCCATTTTGATACGCGCATCATTGGAAAAACCGATTGGCTCTTTGGGAAATCCTAGGAAATTCTTTTTCAGGTCCTTATTGGCATCCATATCCTGAAAAGCAACGACCCCATATTTTCCGGGTGGTACGTTTTTGAATACTATACTCATTTCACTGGCATTTACCAGAACCGCTGTGC
>JACVCQ010000536.1 GCA_016741945.1 Chitinophagaceae bacterium | reverse complement strand
CTAGTACCCTACGCGAGCCTTGATTTTGGAGTCAAAACCATGAAGAACGCTTCATCCATGGATACACTCACCATTCCCGGAGCCAATCATTTTATACCTTGGAGTCATTATAAAATAGTAAAGGCTGTTTTGTTAAAGCTTTAGTCATTCACCGATTTTTGTGTAAACGGTGAGCCGTATTTTGTATCTCCCATTATCTTCGCTAGCACCATTATTGTTTTATGAAAAGAAAAAATACTTGCTTTCTTTTATTGTTTTGTTTGCTGACTGTTTTTTCTAAAGCCCAGATTGTACCGCCAACAGCCAGCTCTGCGGATATTTATCAGCAGTTAAAAAAGCTCAATGTACTTGGCAGTGTACTCTATATCGCTGCACATCCAGATGATGAAAACAATGGTTTACTTCCTTATCTGGCAAAAGAAAAATTATATCGTACGGCTTATTTAAGCCTGACAAGAGGTGATGGCGGTCAAAATTTGATTGGTTCTGAACAAGGAATTGAATTAGGTATGATTCGTACCCATGAATTAATGGCGGCTCGTGCCATTGATGGTTCCGAGCAATATTTTTCAACGGCGTATGAATTTGGTTTTAGTAAAAGTGCAGATGAAGCATTGCGTATTTGGGACCGGGAACGCGTATTGGAAGATGTTGTTTGGATGATCAGAAAATTCCAACCCGATATCATTGTTGCTCGTTTTCCCGGAGATGAAAGGGCTGGTCATGGTCATCATGCCGCTTCAGCCATTATAGCCAACGAAGCTTTTGAAGCAGCAGCAGATCCCAATAAATTTCCGGATCAGTTTAGATACGGAGTCAAACCATGGAAGGCCAAAAGAATTTTGTGGAACACTTTCAATTTTGGCAGAACCAATACTACGAGTGATAATCAGTTAAAAATGGAAGTAGGGGGGTACAATCCCTTGATTGGAAAGAGTTATGGAGAATTGGGCGGAGAAGCAAGAAGTATGCATAAAAGTCAGGCTGAAGGTAGACCTAGAAGAAGGGGAGAAGTATTTGAGTATTTTGTAACAACGGGTGGAGATTCTGCTAAGGCGGATATCATGGAAGGCGTCAATACCGGTTGGGAAAGATTGAAAGTAGATACTATTTTACAAACTGTTAGTACACAAGGAAAAACTATATCCGTTCCCATTAATAACAAAATGCATATCGATAGTATTCAGTTATTACTTCAACAAGTATTGCAACAATATGATTTCAAAGATCCAGATAAATCTGTTCCGACACTTGTGAAATTGTATCGTAAAATTGAGAGTCTGAAAACTTCCGATCAGCTTTGGAAGTTGCAAAAACTAAAAGAGCTAAAAGAAATCATTGAATTTGCTTCAGCACTGTTTGTAGAAGCATATACACAACAGGAAACAGCATTAAAAGGAGACAGTGTACGTGTTAGTTACTTTATCAATAAAAGATCTGATGTGCCTATGAAGATCAGATCCGTGAAGATGGCTGATTATCAGGACACCCTAATGATGCTCTATCCTGAAAAAAATAAAAACTATGTCTTTACAAAAGTTTTGGTACCAATATTGGGAGCTGAGATGACACAGCCTTATTGGCTTCGTCAACCTAAAGTAAGGGATGGGATGTTTACAGTATCAGATCAGATTGATGTAGGTAAAGCATGGAATGATCCTTTGTATCATGCTGTATTCACAGTGGAAATAGATGGGTATACTTTTGACCTGAAGAAGCCGGTACTATATAAATATGTAGATGCAGAACGTGGAGAACTTTATCAGCCATTTATC
>JACVCQ010000535.1 GCA_016741945.1 Chitinophagaceae bacterium | reverse complement strand
GTTAGGGCTTGGTTTGGTGTGATGAGTGTTGAATAGTGGGTTTACCGGCAAAACAGGATTCCAATTCTATCGTCAGAAAAGCAATTGGTTATTTTTTGGATGGCTGGTGGCTGATATCAAAAAGGCAGGCAATATGGATCTCTTTGGTATGTTCCGTTATACACCTGCGATCGATCATACCTGGAAATTGTTTTCGCAAGTGGAATTCTTTCCGGTATACCAACCGAAGAGTGGTATTTGGAATGTAACAGAACGCTTACGATTGGGATTCAAAAAAACTACCTGGATAGGAGGACTGATGATGGATCTGAATCAACATAGTATTATTTCGTTACAGGCAAAGCATAATATGGGTATTTTTATTCGTCATGATTTCTGATCATGTATCAAACATAAAATCTACCACATGAATATTGCAATCATAGGAACCGGTAATGTAGGCGGTGCATTAGCTACCCGTTGGGCTGCTGCCGGACATCATATTTATCTGGGTGTTCAGGATATTCAACAGTTCAAGGGAAAAGATCTATTACAAAATAAGCATACAAGTGTTCACACGATCGCAGAGGCCATTGCACAAGCTGAAGTGATATTGGTGGCTATTCCACCACCAGCCATCTCTGGAATTGTGGCACCATTGGGCAACTTACATGATAAGATCATCATTGATGCCACGAACTCGGTAAGAACGAGTCCGGAAAATTATCCAACAGTATATCATTATTTATGCGACCAAACAAAAGCCTCTGTTGTAAAATGTTTCAATACAACCGGCTTTGAAAATATGTTGAACCCTATTTATGACGGAAAAGGGATTGATATGTTCATGGCAGGTGATGATGAAACAGCCAAAGCAGTAGCCAAACAATTGGCGATTGATGGCGGTTTTGAAAATTGCTATGATTTTGGTAAAGCAGATAAGGTACAATTACTGGAACAGTTTGCTTTATCGTGGATCAATTTGGCTATTATGCAGGGGATGGGAAGGAATATAGCGTTTAAGTTGATCAGCAGGTAGTTAATTACTCTTTTTTAGTTACATCAATAATGGGTACTACGTCGATCAATTCCAATGATTGAACCATTCGTTGAGTGCCATTTTTATATTTCTGGAACTGTGCTGTTTTAATATGACTTTCATACGCCGCTTTACTGGCATATGTTTCGAAAACAGTTACATGATTGGGTTTGTCTTTTTCATAAACGGCATACATTTTTAACACTCCCTTTTCAAGTTTTACAGAACTTGCAATACCCTCTTTTAAAAGTGCTTGGTATTCTTTCAGCTGAGAACTATCAACAATAATTTTAGCGATGCGAACATAGGGTTCTTGGGCGGTTATTTGATTGCTCCATAAAAAAGCGAGTATCAAAAGAAAGTAAAGCTGCCTTTTCATACTATAAATATTAATTCTTCAGTTTTAATTTTTGAGCTACGCTGTTATAATATTCTTGCGTTAACTTATCACCCCAGATAGTAGGTTGAGTTCCTCCATAAATAGCCAAGTAGGTTACATCGCTTTCTTTTGTAGATGTATGCCAGTGTTCTACATCTTTATTACATTTGATGACATCTCCTTTTTGCATCACGATTGGCTCTTTACCTCTTTCTTGGTAGTATCCTTTTCCCTCCAAAACGATGAGCACCTGTGGCGTGGTATGCTTATGCCAATCCAAGGTAGAGTTTGCTTTAAATGTGGCTTTACTGATATTGTAATTCATTTCTGCATCAGCTTGTAATAGGCTACTCAACCATGCTTCACCAATATAATGTGTGTC
>JACVCQ010000018.1 GCA_016741945.1 Chitinophagaceae bacterium | reverse complement strand
AAATTGATTGAGAGGTGCTCAAGTCCCGACCAATGAGAAAGAAATAGATAAGGCGGCGTTAGAGGCTTACATTAATGAGGCGACGATCTACAAGGTTTAGGAAGAATGTGTACAGGTTAATAGTAAAGCATGTTACATCAAAGTAGCGAATCGGATAGGACCTATTTCCTTATAACTGATATAAATTCGGCCATTAAATTGAGGAAACTCTATATTAATCCACCAAGGATTCTCTGTTGCATCTCCAAAGAAGGTGCTGTCTTTTACTACTTTAGCATACACCGGATATTCAAATGCATAAGGATATCCGGTTGTATCAAATTTTTGGTATGCTTTTTCAGGAAAATCGATCTTGAAATAGCCGTTAGGCTTAGGTGTGAATGAACTATTGCAAGCAGTGAGTATGAGGATAGTGAATAGTGCATAGACCATGGTCCATGGATGAATATGATTCAACAGATTCCTATTTTTTTTTAGCATAAATAAAATCCAACACGTTAAAATCCCTCCAATAATGTTTCCTCCTTCTACCATGGACTATGGACCATGGTCTATAAACCATCCCCCATAAGCCATGAACTATAAGCCATGCCCAGCCTCTCTCTTAATCATCAACTTAATCTTCTGAATACGATTCTTCTCAAGCTCTAGTACTGTAAACTCGAAATCGCCACTTTGCAAAATAGCACCTGCTTTAGGTATATCACCTGCAATCTCAAGTACCAATCCAGCCAACGAATCACTTTCGCCTTTTACCTCATCAAAAGTTTCAGCCGGTATATCCATGATTTTACATGCGTCATGGATCATAGTACGACCTTCAAAGATGTAATTGTTTTCATCAATTTTCTTAAAACCACTATCTTCTTCATCAAACTCATCTTTGATTTCACCAATCACTTCTTCCAGAATATCTTCAAGGGTTACAATTCCACTGGTACCTCCAAACTCATCTACCACCACAGCGAAATGAATTCTTTTTTGTTGGAATTCCTGTAATAGATCTTCAATGGGTTTCTGCTCATGCACAAAAAATGGGGGACGCATTAACGTATGCCAGTTATAATCATTGTGTTCATGTAAGTGCGGTAACAAATCTTTGGTATGAATCATTCCAAGTACTTCGTCTAGGTCTTCCTTATATACAGGCAAACGACTGTAATTGAGTTCTTTTACCAACTCAATTAATTCGCCAAATGAAGTCCCATATTCAACCCCATGAACATCCATCCTTGTTTTCATGATTTGCTTAACCGAGATGTTACTGAACTTAACAATACCTTTCAGGATATTCTTTTCATTTTCAGAAGCTGTTTCATTAGTAGTAAGATCAATAGCATGGTCCAGCTCTTCTAAACTATAAGCACTTCCTGTTTTACTAGACAAATTCTTTTCAATGATATCCGAATATTTTACCAGCCATTTACTCATACCTGCAAATGTGTAAGCAACACCCTGTACCACTCCTCCAAAGTCTTTTGCAAAACGAATGTTATTTTGTGTTGCCAATACTTTTGGCATCACTTCACCAAATAGCACCAATAAAAAAGATACAGCCAGTACTTTAATAAGGAACTCTACCCAAACTGCATTGAATTGTTCAAAATTAAACATATTGTCAATGAGTAGATTAGATATAATGATAATAGAAATATTGATAAAACTATTCGCAATCAATAAAGAAGCCAGTAATGTTTTAGGCTGTTCCAAAAGATCGACGATTCTTTTATAAGAGGGTATTTGTTTAGACTTTAGATTATTGATGTCTTTGAAAGTAAGTGAGAAGAAAGCCACTTCAGATCCTGACAAAACGAAAGAAAGAAAAAGTAAAACAACAAGTATCATCACAAGTACGGTAGTGCCTTGTGGATGAATCGCAGATAAAAGCTGGGCATTCAATACCGAGTGATAATCCAAAACTGGTAATTTTAATTAATAATGAATGACACAAAAGGTCATCCTTTTCCGAGCAAAAATACGTTGGGTAACGTTATTAAAAAGGTAATGATTCCCCCAGATCAGATAATGGGGGGATCTCATCACCCGTATAACCTTCAATACCTTCTCCCGACACATGTCCACTAGAACCGTCACCTCGTTTATCAAGCATGATCAGGTTATCACCAACAACTTCTGTGGCAAATTTTTTATTACCTTCTTTATCTTCCCAACTGCGGGTTCGTAAACGACCTTCTACATAAATCAAGCTGCCTTTATGTAAATATTTTTGGGCGAGTTCTGCCAGCCCACGCCATAAAACAACCGTATGCCATTCCGTTTGGGATATGAGTTTCCCTGAGCGGTCCTTATACGTTTCAGTGGTGGCTAAGGGGAATTTGGCAACGGCAATATTGCCTTCTAAATGTTGTACATCTGGGTCTTTTCCGAGATTTCCAATGAGCATCACTCTGTTAACACCTCTCATACAATTGTTTTTTTGTTCATCGCAGATTAATCACTCTTAAAAATAACTTTTTTTAAGCAACAAAAGAACAGCTCTTAAAAAATTAGGATTTTATCGTAGGCAGATAAGATGCTATCAATTTGGGGAAAGCCAATTCTCGGATTTGGGCTTTGGTCTTCCATTCACCGCCTTTTAAAGAAGCAGGCTTCTGCTTGAATTGCAGATGTATGAATTGCCCTTTGATTTGTTGATGCGTTAATTGCTGCACTAATGACTCAGATATCTTTTTGACGGTTGATTCATGGATATTCAATTGATTTTTCAAACAGTTTTGTATCAAAAAGGCATCCCAATGAACCTGTCTATCGGTTTCCAGAAGATAAAACTCGAATAAATGTTGCCAGATATCTTTTACCATTCTTTGTTGTACCCAAATTTTTTGCCGGTATTCCAAGATGAAATAGTTGAAAAATCTCGTTCTCCTTTGTAATGTTTTCTCTTTAAGAGGGAGTTGATTCACTTTACCAGTGGCTAAAGCGGCGCAACCGCTTTGGAGAGGGCAAACAGAACACAAAGGAGACATGGGTTTACAAATAGTGGCACCAAAATCCATAATGGCCTGATTGTAGGAAGCCGGTTCTTTCTTGTCTAACATCTGGTAAGCCAGGTCATGGAATATTTTTTTGCCTGCTGTGCTATCTGTGGCTATATCAATTCCCATATATCGAGCTAAAACACGAAACACATTACCATCTACCACTGCGTAGGGTAGATTATAAGCAAAAGATGCAATAGCAGCAGCAGTATAGGGACCAACTCCTTTCAACATAATCAGTTCTTCATATGTATCAGGAAAAATTCCGTTTCTTTTTTCTACGATTTCTCGGGCAGTATGTAAGAGATTCCGACATCTATTATAATATCCCAAGCCTTCCCATAATTTGAATACTTGTTGGTCAGGAGCTTTTGCAAGAGCTTGGATTGTAGGATATTGTTCAATAAATCGATGATAATATCCCATCCCTTGCTCAACACGTGTTTGTTGTAAAATAATCTCACTCAACCAGATTCTGTAAGGTTTTTTCTCCCCCTTCCAAGGCATTTCCCGGTCATTTTGATGACGGTGCCAGTTCATTAATATCTGTGTAAATGACTTTTTCATCCCAATAAACAAAGATGCTCTAATCAACGCATGATTGGTAATAAAGTTGATAGATTGTATTAATATTTGTAATATGAATAAATCATATCCAATTGCATGTTCTTTGAATCATTTATCTATCAATTAGTAACGCACATAAAATTTACACTATCTTTCTTGCAAATACCAGTTTTTTTGTCGTACTTTAAATCTGATTATCAAAATAACATTATACAAATGAGAAAGTCAGATCTCATCAACCAGATTTCCGATAAAACGGGTATACCGAAAGTGGATGTACTGGTGACGCTAGAAACCATGTTCAAAGAAGTCAAAGAAAGCCTTTCAAACGGACAGAATATCTATATCCGAGGCTTTGGCAGTTTTATTACCAAGAAGCGTGCAGCCAAGATTGGCCGTAACATCAAGAAAAATGTAGCCGTAGAAATACCTGAACATTATATTCCTGCCTTTAAGCCGGCAAAAGAATTTGTTAGTGAAGTAAAAAGCAAGCGGAAGTCGGACTAACTTCGCCGAAATTTCCGATCAGTGAAGAAACAGCAATTTCTGTTAGCGGGTGGTGGTTTGGTTATATTCATTCTATTGTATTTTTTTAGTCCAACCATCTCCCCCAGTAAACATGTCCATCAAGAAGGCGAAGCGCCTCATAGTACTGTAAATCAATCGATTAAGTTTGAAGATCTCTTGGTAAAAGCCAAGGAACGGATTACTCCTGAGCAGGTTGCACGTTTGGGTGCACTTGAAAATTCCGTTATAAGAGGGGATATTCATGAGCAAAAGATACATGTATATCATCAGCTAGCTCGCTTCTGGGCTGATTCCGCACGCATTTTTGAACCCTATGCCTGGTATACTGCCGAAGCCGCTAAGTTGGAAAATTCTGAAAAAAGCCTCACCTTTGCCGCCCATCTGTATTTAGATAACCTAATGACAGAGGGTGAGCCTGCCATGCAAAATTGGCTGGCCTCACAAGCAAAAGTTCTTTTTGATCAGGCATTGAGCATCAATCCGGCGAACGATTCCAGTAAAATTGGATTGGGCGCTTGCTATCTTTTCGGAAACATTTCAGATAACCCCATGCAGGGTATTCTGAAAATCAGAGAAGTAGTGGAGAAAAATCCGGGAAATGTATTCGGACAAATGATGCTCGGATTAGGTAGTAAGAAAAGTGGTCAATACGATAAAGCTATTGAACGCTTTTTGAATGTGTTGAAAGTTGATCCTGAAAATCTGGATGCCATTTTCAATCTGGCTGAATCTTATGATATCCATAATGAGAAAGCCAATGCGATCAAATGGTATGAGGAAGCGAAGAAAAGAGTGGCGATACCGGAGGCTAGGCAAGCACTGGAAAAAAGAATCGCTGAACTGAAACGATAAATTTATTTTTTAACTGTATAAAATTACTTTGGTATGCCTTGTGGTAAGAAGAGAAAGCGTCATAAGATCGCTACACACAAACGTAAAAAGCGTCTGAGAAAGAATCGTCATAAGAAGAAGAATAAATAATTCTTCGGATTACCGATCATGATACTAAACGGGTTTAATCTCGCTTCGGCCTGATTAAACCCGTTTAACACTTATCTGGAAGCAGCCTTACCTTCCTCCTTTTCGCAACTTTACCTTTTCCTTCCTTGGCTGCCTCAATAGATGTTGTGGATGTTGATCTACCGAATACCGGTATGTGATTTTGTATTTAAAAGTTGCACTTTGTGAACAAAGAATTAATTATTAATGCTGCTCCAACTGGCGTAGAAATAGCATTGTTGGAAGATAAAAAATTAGTGGAGCTGCACAACGAGAAAACGGACGCCAATTTTGCTGTAGGCGACCTTTATCTGGGTAAAGTTAAAAAATTGATCCCCGGACTAAACGCTGCGTTTGTAGATGTAGGTTTTGAAAAAGATGCGTTTCTGCATTATACAGATCTAAGTCCTTACGCCCGCTCCATTATTAAGTTTACGCAAATAGCAATGACAGACAAAGGCGAGCAGCCTTTTGATTTTTCCCGATTCCAGTCTGAACCTGAGATCGTAAAAACAGGAAAGATCAATGAAGTCCTCAATGGTAAACCGCATGTACTCGTTCAGATCTTAAAAGAACCTATTGCAGCAAAAGGACCTAGATTAAGTTGTGAGATATCACTTCCTGGACGCTTTGTGGTGGTAACTCCCTTCAATGAAATTGTTGCCGTATCCAAAAAAATACACTCTTCTGATGAACGTAAGCGATTACATAAGATCGTTGAAGCCATTCGTCCGAAAAATTTTGGTGTGATTGTTCGCACCGCAGCTGAAGGTAAAAGCACCGCTGAATTGCATCAAGATATGTTGGGATTAGTAGAAACCTGGAAAAACATTCAACATAATTTGAAAGGCGCTGTTGCCCCAGTGAGAATTCTGAGTGAAGAAACAAAAACAACCAGTATACTTCGGGATCTGTTAAGCGCAGATTTCAATCGCATTGTCGTGAATGACAAAAACTTATTTCAGGTTACACAATCTTATATCCAACGCATTGCCCCCGACAAAACTGATATTGTTTCCTTTTACCATAATGGACTTCCTATTTTTGATCAGTATGGTGTTACCAAGCAAGTAAAATCTTCTTTTGGGAAAACAGTAAACTTGCCCAGTGGAGCTTATTTGATTATTGAGCATACTGAAGCACTCCATGTAATTGATGTAAATAGCGGTTATAAGAGTGTGAGCAATAACCAAGAAGAGAATGCTTTAGAAACCAATCTTGAAGCAGCAGAAGAAATTGCACGTCAATTACGTTTGCGTGATATTGGTGGTATTATCGTTGTTGATTTCATTGATATGAAGTTACCCGATAATAAAAGAAAGGTTCAGGAAGCAATGGAGCAATTCATGAAAGCCGATAGAGCCAAACATTCTGTTCTTCCGATTTCAAAATTCGGATTGCTTCAGATCACGCGTCAACGTATGCGTCCGGAAGTGAATATCAATACAGCAGAGAGTTGTCCTGCTTGTAATGGCACTGGAAAGATCACATCAACACTATTATTGGAGGATGAGATTGAAAAGAAACTACATTATCTTGTTACACATTCACATAAAAACCTTACGATTGTTGTGCATCCGATTGTACACTCTTATCTCACCAAAGGATTCTTTTCTTCTATCATAAAAAAATGGAGAAAGAAACATAAAGTGAAAGTGAAGGCACAAGCCAATACCAATTATCACCTCACTGAGTTTCGATTCTTTGATGAGCGTGAAGAGGAAATAAAATTTTAGTGTGAATGGTGAATTGTCAATTATGAGTAAGTTCCTTTCTCTGTTATTGACAATTCGCCATTCACAATTCACCACACCACCTCTTAATCATCATTTCTTGATCCGTTCAAAAAGATCAACACATATTGAATCAATGTAGCTACTGAAGCAAGTGCTGCTACAACATAGGTCATTGCCGCCCATTTCAATGCATCTTTGGCTCCTTCCTGTTCTTTATTCACCAGTACACGTTTGTTTTCTAACCATGCCAGTGCTCGATTACTAGCATCAAATTCCACGGGTAAGGTAATAACAGAGAAAAGAGTTGTAATGGCAAATAAAATGATACCCCCCAATAATAACATTGGAAAAGTATTGATTAATAAAATACCACCCAGTAATACCCACTGAACGATAGAACTACTGAATTGAACAAAAGGTACCAGCCTGCTTCTTAACATTAGCCAGTTATATGCAGTTGCATGTTGAACGGCATGACCGCATTCATGGGCTGCCACTGCTGCGGAAGCGATGCTGGTTCCACTGTACACTTCTGGACTTAAATTCACAGTTTTATTCATTGGATTATAATGATCTGTAAGAAAACCCTCAACAGATATAACTTTTACATCATATATTCCATTGTCGCGTAGCATGTGTTCAGCGACTTCCTTACCACTCATGCCATTGGTAATGGGTAGGTGGCTATAATGAGTAAATTTTGACTTTAAGCGCATCGAAACCAAAAAACTGATCCCGATAAATAATAAAGACAATAATAAAATTGAGTTCATACGATTTATTTCGGATACAGCTGCAAAATGCCTACCAAACCCAAAATCCTGTATTTG
This sequence comes from Chitinophagaceae bacterium, assembly GCA_016741945.1. Classification (GTDB taxonomy): domain Bacteria; phylum Bacteroidota; class Bacteroidia; order Chitinophagales; family Chitinophagaceae; genus Sediminibacterium. The sequence goes on along the minus strand of JACVCQ010000018.1, from coordinate 7,938 downwards.
GTACCTTAAAATCAGCAAATTCTGACAAAAAGCACCAAAAAAAATGACATTTTTCCCCACTTCGACAAAATGGCTGTAATCCTTTTGATTAACAAACTGTTAAGGTTATCTACGAAATATTTCGGGCTCAAAAAATTATTCACAGAACCCAAAAATTATTTTGCCATGTGGCTCGGTTTTGTAACTTAGTGGTAGAATTTAATGGGTTAGTAAGTAAACAGGGTCAACAGCAATGTTGGCCCTTTTACATGCCCGTCTGTGTTGCGTTTCAGCGTTTTTCTACTTTCATCGATAGCAAATTTTTTATTCCAAATACTGTTGCTTGTACACTAAATTTCATCATTTTTTTTTGTGCATTTTTTTATTAAAAAGAACTCATCATTTGAACACTAACTTTAACCAATGAGTAAGATTAAAACAGCTTTTTTTTGTAGCAATTGTGGTTATGAAAGTGCGAAGTGGATCGGTAAATGTCCGGCTTGTTCTCAGTGGAATACTTTTACTGAAGAAATACTAGATAAAGGAAATGTGAAGGAGGAAAAATGGGATGATTATAAAGAGGATAAAAGAAAAACAAAAACGATATCTTTAAATGAGGTTCAAACAACAGAAGAAAAAAGAATCAAAAGTCAAGATCCAGAATTGGATCGAGTACTGGGAGGAGGCATAGTTCCGGGAAGTATTATGCTAGTAGCGGGTGAACCCGGTATTGGTAAGAGTACTTTGTTTTTACAAAATGGGTTGCTATTGAATCAACTAAGGGTTTTGTATATCAGTGGAGAAGAAAGTGAACAACAAATTAAAATGCGGGCTGATCGATTAAAGATTCAGAATGAAAATTTTTACCTACTCACTGAGACTTCTACACAAACTATTTTTCAGGAAATCAAAAAGCTAAAACCACAATTAGTAATTGTAGATTCTATTCAAACTTTACAATCGAACCTAATCGACTCTTCTGCTGGCACTGTTTCACAGATCCGGGAATGTGCCGCCGAATTTCAACGCTTTGCAAAAGAAACCAATACACCTGTTTTCCTGATTGGTCATATTACAAAGGATGGTGCTATTGCCGGTCCGAAAGTGCTGGAACACATGGTAGACACGGTTTTGCAGTTTGAGGGTGACCGTCATTATGCGTATAGAATTCTCAGAACTTTAAAGAATCGTTTTGGTAGTACGGCTGAGTTAGGTATTTATGAAATGACGGGCGATGGTATGCGGGTAGTAGCCAATCCTTCAGAAATTTTAATTGCACAAAGAGAAGATCAATTGAGTGGTAGTGGTATTGCTGCTACCTTGGAGGGAATGCGTCCTTTACTGATTGAAGTGCAGGCATTGGTAACACAAAGTGTATATGGAACACCTCAACGAACAGTGACCGGTTTTGATACCAGAAGATTACAATTACTATTAGCAGTTCTTGAAAAACGTGGGGGTTTTCAATTTGGGATGAAAGATGTTTTTGTAAACATTGCAGGTGGTATTAAAGTAGAAGACCCTTCCATTGATCTCGCTGTAATCTGCGCTTTACTCTCTTCCTATGAAGATGTTCCACTCCCCCCTCATGTATGTTTCGCAGGTGAAGTAGGATTGAATGGCGAGATCAGAGCTGTCAATAAAATAGAACAACGTATTGCCGAAGCAGAGAAACTCGGATTCGAAAAAATATTTGTCTCCAAATACAATAAGAAAAGTTTCAACCCACAAGCTTACAAGATTCAAGTCATCGCATTGAGTCGGGTGGATGAAGTGTATCAGCAACTTTTTTGAGAGGTGAAAAGTGAAAGTAAAAACATTTCTTTCGTTTCACTTTTCACCTTTCACTTTTACTTCCATCATTTCTGCGGTAAATACTTATCCCCGAGCATGTAGTTTCGGAACATGATATCCGTAGCAAAATCTCTTTTACAACTCATCTATCCCCATTATTGCATGGGCTGTGGAAGCGACTATTTGAGCCTCCACCAGCAGATTTGTAGCCGTTGTACCCATTTGCTACCCGAAACAGGGTTCTTCCGACAACCCAATAATCCGGTCGAAAAAGCCTTTTTTGGCAGGATTCGGGTGGAAAACGCAGCTGCCTTGTACTATTTTACCAAGCAGTCGTTGATTCAGGAACTGATGGTACAGCTCAAATACCACCAAAATAAGCATGCCGGACTCTTTTTAGGCAGAATGATGGGCTATGCTTTGCGATCTGAACCCCGTATCGCGGACGTTGATCTGCTTCTGCAGCTCCCTTTAAACCCTAAAAAACAATTCAAAAGAGGCTATAACCAGGCCGAAGTGATTTGTGAGGGTATTAGCGATGTTTGGCCCAAACCTATGAACTCAAAAGCCATTCAAAGGGAAAAGTTTACAGATAGTCAAACCACCCAAAGTCGTCTCTCCAGATGGACGAATATGGAAGGAGTATTTAAAGTGATGCATCCCGATCAACTAATCAATAAACATGTATTGCTCGTGGATGATGTCATTACCACCGGTGCTACTTTGGAGGCCTGCGGACAAACACTCATGCCGATACCCGATTGCAGGCTTAGTATCGCTGCTTCTGCCTATACATTATAAAGTACAATTTTCTGCCATTCACCGAAAAGCCATAACAATTCCCTTATTTAAGTGTTATTTTGAAAAAAATCAGATTGTATGAAATATGTTCTCACCCTACTTACAGTAGCATTACTTTCAGCATTCACTTTGCCCGATGATGGCAGCATCCATTCATTTAAAGTAAAATCCATTACGGGAGGAACTATAGATTTCTCCAAGTTCAAGGGCAAAAAGATACTGGTTGTAAATACAGCTTCTAAATGTGGATACACACCACAATATACTGCCCTGCAAAAACTCGCTGATCAATATAAAGACAAGTTGGTCGTGGTAGGCTTCCCAGCGGGTAATTTTAACCAGGAATTGAATACTGATAATGACATTCAGGAATTTTGCAAACTGAATTATGGTGTAAAATTTCCGTTAGCCAGTAAAGTGAGCGTTAAAGGAGATGACATGGCTCCTATTTATCAGTGGCTCACCAGCAAAAATAAAAACGGTGTACTGGATGCAGAAGTTAAATGGAACTTTAATAAGTTTTTGTTGGATGAAAATGGAAAGATGATCGCATACTTTCCAAGTAAAGTAACTCCGGACAGTGATGAAATTTTGAAATACGTAAAGTAAATCAACTTTCGAATTAAGAAATCCCGACTCATAAAAACTGGTCGGGATTTTTTTTGCTCCTCATTTATCAAAAACATTCACAGTTAAAGTAGCAGCTTACAGTATATTTATAGCTCAAAAATTGCTGGAATGTCTTATCCCTATCAGATCAAAAGTTTTGAAGCCTATCAGGAAGCGTATCAGAAAAGCATACAAGATCCTGAATCATTTTGGAGTGCTATTGCCGAGCATTTTACCTGGAAGAAAAAATGGGATAAAGTACTGGAATGGAATTTTACAGAACCCAAGGTAGAATGGTTCAAAGGAGGAAAACTGAATATTACAGAGAATTGTTTAGACAGACATCTCGCCACAAAAGGCAATCATCCTGCCATTATTTGGGAACCCAATGCAGCTGATGATAACCATCGCATACTTACTTATAAAAAGTTACATGAGAAAGTATGCCAATTTGCACATGTGCTCAAAAACAATGGCGTAAAAAAAGGAGATCGTGTTTGTATTTATATGGGTATGATCCCCGAACTCGCTATTGCAGTTTTGGCTTGTGCCAGAATTGGTGCTATACATTACGTTGTATTTGGAGGTTTCTCTGCATAAAGGATTGTTGACAGACTAGAAGTTGCGAAGGGCGAATCGATTGTAACCTGTGATGGCGCTTACAGGGGTGCAAAAGACATTCCATTAAAGAGTGTAATTGATGATGCATTGATCGGCAACAAAACCGTAAAACGTGTTATTGTTACCACCCGTACCCGTACACCTGTATCGATGATCAAAGGAAGAGATGTGTGGTGGGAAGATGAAATGAAACAAGTGGAGGAAAAAGGCATCACATTTATTGAAGCTGAAGCAATGGATGCTGAAGATCCATTGTTCATTCTTTATACATCCGGTTCTACAGGAAAACCCAAAGGCGTGGTACATACTGTAGCCGGTTACATGATCTATACCAATTACACTTTCGTCAATGTGTTTCAATATGAACCCGGACAAGTACATTTCTGTACAGCAGATATTGGTTGGATCACCGGACACAGTTATATCGTGTATGGACCACTGAGTGCTGGTGCTACATCACTATTATTTGAAGGGGTTCCTACCTGGCCCGATGCTGGCAGGTTTTGGGATATTGTAGACAAATACAAAGTCAACATTTTATATACAGCACCTACTGCTATTCGTAGCTTGATGGGATTTGGATTAGGACCTTTACAAGGCAAAAATCTTTCTTCCCTTAAGGTACTCGGAACAGTAGGTGAACCCATCAATGAAGAAGCATGGCATTGGTATGATGAACATGTAGGCAAGAAAAAATGTCCGATCGTTGATACCTGGTGGCAAACAGAAACAGGAGGATGTCTTATTTCCAATCTGGCAGGTATTACTCCCGCCAAACCCGGATGGGCTACACTTCCCATGCCGGGTCTGCAAATGGTATTGGTAGATGAAAATGGAAAAGAGATCATACAAGAAGGAGAAGCAACCATATCCGGTAATCTCTGTATCAAAGCACCATGGCCATCTATTTTAAGAACCACCTATGGCGATCATGAAAGATGTCGTACTAACTACTTCGCTACTTATGAAAACATGTATTTCACTGGTGATGGTGCGCTAAAGAATAAAGAAGGCTTCTTCCGTATTACCGGTCGTGTAGATGATGTGTTGAATGTTAGCGGACACCGCATTGGTACTGCTGAAGTAGAAAATGCCATCAATATGCATGCAGGTGTGGTGGAAAGCGCTGTCGTGGGTTATCCGCATGATATCAAGGGACAAGGCATTTATGCTTATGTGATTTATCAAGGATCGCATGCACAGGATACACATGGTACGGGAGATCTGGTGAGAAAAGATATTCTACAAACAGTGACTCGAATTATTGGCGCCATTGCGAAACCGGATAAAATTCAATTTGTAAGCGGATTACCCAAAACTAGAAGTGGTAAGATCATGCGAAGAATTCTTCGTAAGATCGCAGAAGGAGAAACAGAAAATCTGGGCGATACATCTACACTGCTTGATCCGGGTGTGGTAGATGAGATTAAGAACGGGAGATTATAACTTATCTTTATTCGGATGAGAAAAATATACTTCCTGATTGTATTCTCCATAATCATTTGCTCTTGCTTACAAGCGCAAAGCCTCATTCCTTTTATTGAGAAAAATCGATTTGGTTTTCTTCATAAAACCAATGGAAGAACCGTCATAGCTCCTCAGTTTATTTTTGCAAGTGCATTTAAAGACAGCATGGCAGTAGCTGCAATCGGGAATTATATGGTATCTGCTCAATATGGGTTCATTAATGAAAAAGGAAAATGGATTATTACCCCTCAATTCAATGCAGCCGATCAATTTTTTGAAAGTAAAGCACGAGTGCAACAGAATGGTAAATGGGGATACATCAATAAAAAGGGAGCATTTATTATTCAGCCGCAATTTTCACAATGTCATAATTTTTCAGAAGGGCTTGCACCTGCATCACTAAAAAATAATTTATGGGGATTGATCGATAGCTCCGGAAAATTTGTATTGCAACCTATTTACTACAATATCAGTTCTGTTTTTGCAGGTGTTGTTTGTGCACAACAAAATATGACTGATAAGTGGGAGATCATAACGATCAAAAACAAAACAAATATCAAAACTTCCTTCACAACCATGAATGGTTTTGCCGATAGTGTATCTGCTGCTCGTGATACCAGCAACAAATGGGGATTTGTAGATTTGAGCGGACAATGGGTGATTGCTCCGACTTATACCAATGCAGGATCTTTTAGTGAAGGCCTCGCAGTTGTTCAGAAAGATTATAAAAGCTGGGGCTTTATCAATAAAAAAGGAGAATGGGTAATAACACCTCAGTTCGATCGCATGGGTAGTTTCAACAATGGATTGGCCATGATGGAAATGGGAAATGATATCGTTTATATCAATAAAGAAGGAACAATCTTATACCGTTTCCAACGATGATTGTTAATGCATCAATTATCCCTTGATTAGATTCAACGCTTTACCATCCCATCCGGGAAATAAGCCTGTTGTTTGCTTCAATTTCAGATGTCCTATTGCCACATCACTGAATACTGCTCTAAAATCTGTCGATACAGGCAGATCACGCCCATCTTCCAAATCAGATTTCGCCAACGACTTTATTTGGTGATACACTTTACCTCCCGCAACATCATTGCCCAAAACAAATAAACAACTAGCCCTGCCATGATCTGTTCCACCTGTTCCATTCTGGTGTGCCGTTCTGCCAAATTCTGTCATGGTCATCACAGTAACATCATCCTGATAAGTTCCCATATCTTTCCAGAAAGCCGCAATACTATCACTGAAATCACGGAGGTTACGGGCAAATGCACCATTCACAGTTCCCTGATTGAAATGCGTATCCCACCCTCCACTTTCTGCAAAAGCCACTTCCATACCCACATCCATTTTAATCAGTGTTGCAATCTGTTTCAAAGAATTTCCCAGTGGTGAATTAGGGTATATTGCTCCATTGGCTGGTTGATAATTTTTAATATCAGTAGATTTCAAGATCCGCATCGCTTCAAAACTCTCTTTACCTGTTTTATTCAGTAACTGATTACTGGTTTGATCATATAAAGACTCAAATGATTTGGCAGCCATATTACCTGCCATGGGATTGCCTTGCATTTGTATGGCAAAGTCTTGCAGATTACTGATGGCTAAAGCTTCTTTATCACCATACAAACTACGCGGTAAAGCATTTGTGATACTTACGGCACTGAAAGGTGTTGCTTCATGTCCCGTTAAACCAATCGCTCTATTCAGCCAGCCACTCGTTGTGCCTTTATTAAAAGGTGTTCCACTCTCCATGAAATCCTGCGCATCGAAATGACTTCGTGTGTTGTTCGGACTACCTACACCGTGCACAATACCCATTCGTCCCTCAGTAAAATAAGAAGACAAACTTTGAAGTGACGGATGCAATGCGAATTGTCCATCCAAATCCAGCATACCCCCCTGTGTTTGTGCGGGACTCATGTACAAATTTGGACGCAGTGTTTTCAAATTCGGATCAGCAAACGGACTCACTGCCATCAAGCCATCCATTGCTCCACGTTGAAATATACATACCAATACTTTGTTTCTTTTATAGGGAGGGATGATTTTACCACTCTCTGCCGCTCGTGCAATAAAGTTGGGAACACCACCAAATCCTGCTGCGAACAAGGCCATAGCGCCTGATTTCATAAATGCTCTGCGATGAATCATATGTTTGGTTTTTTATGCTGAAAGCAGCTGTGAGCTTTGAGTTAAGAGCCGTGAGCTATCTATCCAAATTTTATTACCTCTTCGTTTCACTTTTCACATCTTCTCCTCACTTCCTTTGAAACTCCGGAGATCCAATAATAATCCCCACCACCTGCGCCATACTTGTTACTTCCTTCTTGATATCTTCCTTGTCTCTTGAACCTTGCCCTCTTGTTTCTTCTTCTCCTTCCTCATCTGTATTATTCTTTGTCTTATCAGCTGCAACAGCTATCTTTTGTTCCACATTTGCATCACGTACCATAGCTGTTAGCCTTTTAATATTTTCTTCGTTATCTCTCTCCGGCAACAATATCTTACTGAATGCACGCAGCGCTTCATCAGCACTCTCCGGTTCATGGTTATTGTTTAATGCCAACAGATTTACCCGAATACCCGGAATTTTTTGTGTGGCCAATGCCAATCCAAAATTCATTCGGTTCAAAAAGGCCCCCCTATTGGTCCAAAAGT